>URNZ01000016.1 GCA_900549405.1 uncultured Eubacteriales bacterium
AGGATGCGCGAAACCATGCAAAATAAACGAAAGCCGTTTTGGGGCGTGGGGACGGCACAGCGGGGAAAAGCCGGAATTTCTCCCCGGAAAACCGGAAAAATCCCCCGGAAATGGGACGAGCTTCGGTTGGGCGGAATAGAATTCAATCTTGCATTTTTCACAAAAGAGGTGTATGATATACCCTGTGAAGAAAGCCGACGGTCTTTTGTTCTGCGTCCGGGATTTTGACAAAAAATTAGACGCAGGGGCGGACCGGCGGGGTTTGTCGTGCGCCCGTTCCCATGCCAGGGCGGACGAACGGAGATACGAAGCGCATCCAGAAAGCAGTTCCGGGCATATCCAAAGCGCCCAAGCACACACAGGTGAGCACCGGAGGACCGCAGACGAAAGGCAAGTATCTTCCGGTCAGCGCGATTGCAGTCATAGGGAGGTCGAAATCTGAATGAGCAATTTTCTCAAGCGAGCCGCACACGGTGCGGCGGTCCCACATGAGAAGCGGACTTCCAATCTGGAGACAGTAGTGATGCCTCTGCCCTCCAAGATTGTCCTGTCCATGTCCCAGCACATCGGAGCGCCCGCCGCGCCCACGGTGAAAAAGGGAGATCAGGTCTATGTGGGCACAGTGGTGGGCAAGGCCGGCGGCTTTGTCTCCTCTGACATCCACTCCGGCGTGTCCGGCAAGGTGGATGGCATCACTACCATCATCGGGTCCAATGGGTCCAAGCAGACCGCGGTGGTCATCATCCCCGACGGGGAGCAGACCCCCGACCCCGCCGTGGCCCCACCCGAGGTCACGGACCTGAAGTCCTTCCAGGACGCGGTGCGTGCCAGCGGTCTGGTGGGTCTGGGCGGCGCAGGCTTCCCCACGGCGGTGAAGCTGGCCCCCAAGAACCTGGACGAGATCGACACGCTGGTCATCAACGGCGCAGAGTGCGAGCCCTATATCACCTCTGACAACCGCTGCATGATCGAGGACACCCACTTCATCTTCAGCGGCATCAAGGCCGTGATGAAGTATCTGAACATCCCCAAGTGCGTCATCGGCATCGAGGGCAACAAGCCCGAGGCCATCGCCAAGATGAAGGACGCCATCGACGCCCCGGGCATCGAGGTCAAGACCCTGGCCTGCCGTTACCCCCAGGGTGCTGAGAAGGTGCTCATCGAGAACTGCACCGGGCGGGAAGTTCCCTTCCCCGGTCTGCCCTCTGACGTGGGGGTCATCGTGATGAACATCACCTCCGTGGCCTTTGTGGGCAAGTACCTGGAGACCGGTATGCCCCTGACCACCAAGCGCCTGACTGTGGAGGGCGACATTATTAAGGAGGCCAAGAACGTAGAGGTTATTATCGGCACCCCTGTTCAGGAGCTGCTGGACTTCTGCGGCGGCCTCACCGACGAGCCGGGCAAGGTGCTCTACGGCGGCCCCATGATGGGCGCCTGTATCGCCGACCTGTCCCAGCCCGTGCTGAAGAACACCAACGCGGTGATGGCCTTCTCCAAGAAGTGGGCCCATCTGCCCAAGCAGACCAACTGTATCCACTGCGGCCGGTGCACCAACGCCTGCCCCCTGGGCCTGTCCGCCAAGGAGATCGTCCAGGCCTATCAGGACGGGAACGTGGACCTGCTGAAGGAGCTCAACGCCGACCTGTGTATGAGTTGCGGCACCTGCTCCTTCGTCTGCCCGGCCAAGCGGCCTCTGGCCCCCTCCATCGCCCTGGCTAAGATCATGATGAAGAACGGAGGGAAAAAGTAATGGGCAACAAACTCATCGTTACCGCCGCGCCCCACATCACCGGGCCGGACACCACGCAGAAGATCATGCAGCGGGTGTGTATCGCCCTGCTGCCCACTCTGATCGCTTCCATCCTTATTTTCGGCTTTAACTCCCTGATCCTCACGGTCATTACGGTGGCCGCCTGTGTGTTCTTCGAGTGGGGCTATTGCAAGCTGACAGGCCGTGAGGTCCCCGTGGGCGACTTCTCCGCCGCCGTCACCGGCGTGCTGCTGGCCTTTAACCTGCCCGCCACCCTGCCCTGGTGGATGGCCATCGTGGGCGCGTTCATCGCCATCGTCATCGTCAAGCAGCTGTTTGGCGGCCTGGGCTATAACGTGGCCAACCCCGCCATCGTGGCCCGCATCGCCCTGGCTATGGGCTTTGCCAGCCGCATGACCAACTATCCCCACCCCGCCAACGGCATCGACGCCCTGGCTTCCGCCACTCCTCTGGCCGTCAGCGGCGATTTGGGCGCGGCCAACTATGTGACCCTGCTGCTGGGCAACCACGGCGGCGTGCTGGGCGAGACCTGCGCCATCACCCTGCTGCTGGGCGGCATCTATCTGATCGCCACCAAGGTCATCAGCCCCGTCATCCCCGTGACCTATCTGGCCACCGTGGCGGTGCTCAGCGCCGTCTCCGGCCATGACCCCATCGTACAGCTGCTCTCCGGCGGCCTGATGCTGGGTGCCTTCTTCATGGCCACCGACTATGTCACCTCGCCCACCACCAACAAGGGCAAGCTGGTGTTCGGCATCGGCCTGGGCATCATCACCTGCGCCATCCGGTTCCTGGGCACCATGAACGAGGGCGTGTCCTTTGCCATCCTGCTGATGAATCTGCTGGTGCCTTACATCGAGATCCTCACCCGTCAGGACCGGCTGGGCATTGCCAAGGCCAAGGCCAAGAAGGAGGGTGCAGCGAAATGAGCAACTGGAACAAGATCTTTAAGCCCATCGTGGTTTTGTGCGTCATCTGCATCGTGGTCACCGGCGCGCTGGCGGCCACCAACGGCATGACCGCCCCCATCATCGAGGCGGCCACTCTGGCGGCCCAGGAGGCGGCCCGTACCGAGCTGCTGCCTGACGCCCAGGGCTTTGAAAAGGTAGAGGGCATCGACGTGGCCAACGTCAGCGATGTGTACCGCACCACCAACGACGTGGGCGTGGTCATTACCAGCAGCGCCAAGGGCTACGGCGGCGACGTGGTGGTCATGACCGCCATCACCCCCGACGGAAACATCAAGCAGATCAAGGTCACCGAGCAGTCCGAGACCAAGGGTATCGGCAGCAACGTGGTGGCCACCCCCTCCTATTGGGAGCGGTATGAGGGCGTGTCCGCCGCCCAGGCGCTGGTCCTGAACCAGGACATCGACGCCTACTCCGGGGCCACCATCTCCAGCCGCGCTGTGCTGACTGCCGTGAACTCCGCCATCGAAGCCTACAACCAGATTCCTTAAAGGCAGGTGAGTCAAGATGAGTAATAATAGCAAACTGAGCATTCTTACCAACGGTATTCTGAATGAGAACCCGGTGCTCCGCCTGGTGCTGGGCACCTGTCCCACCTTGGCCGTGACGACCATGGCGTCCAACGGCATCGGCATGGGCCTGGCAGCCACCTTCGTGCTGCTGTGCTCCAACGTGGCCATCTCCGCCTTGCGGAAGATCATCCCCGACCAGGTGCGTATTCCCTGCTTCATCACCGTCATCGCCGGCTTCGTCAGCCTGGTGCAGATGCTGGTGAAGGCCTATGTGCCCGATCTGGACACCGCCCTGGGCGTGTACCTGCCCCTGATCGTGGTGAACTGTATCATCCTGGGCCGCGCCGAGATGTTTGCCTCCAAGCACGGCGTTGTGGACTCCGCCCTGGACGGCATCGGCATGGGCATCGGCTTTACCATCACCCTGACCATCATGGGCAGCATCCGTGAGATCCTGGGCTCCGGCACCTGGATGTCCGGCCTGGGCAGCCTGATCCCCGCTCTGGGCTCTGACTTCGCCATCCGCGTCATCCCCGAGTCCATCGACTCCTTCTCTCTGATGACCAGCGCCCCCGGCGGCTTCTTCGTGTTCGGCGTGATGATGGCCGGCGCCACCTGGCTGACCACCCGCCCCAAGAAGAGCGCCCCCGCTGCGGAAGGAGGTAATGCGTAATGGCCATTAAGCTCGCCAGCATTTTCTTCACCATGATCTTGGTGGACAACTACGTCCTTGCCAAGTTCCTGGGTATCTGTCCTTTCCTGGGCGTGTCCAAGAAGTTGGACAGCGCCGTGGGCATGTCCCTGGCCGTCACCTTCGTCATGGTCATGGCCACCGCCGCCACCTGGCCCCTGTACATGGGCATCCTGGCCCCCAACGGCCTGGAGTATCTGCAGACCATCGTATTCATCCTGGTCATCGCCATCCTGGTCCAGCTGCTGGAGAACTTTTTGAAGAAGTTCATCCCCGCCCTGTATAAGTCCTTGGGCGTGTATCTGCCCCTGATCACCACCAACTGCACCATCCTGGGCGTGACCATCCTGAACCTGGACAACGGCTATTCTTTCCCCGAGAGCATCGTCTGCGCTGCCGGCGCCGGTATCGGCTTCCTGGTGGCCATGGTCCTGTTCTCCGGCGTGCGCCGCAAGGTGGAGCAGGCCATCGTGCCCGAGTGCTTCAAGGGCCTGCCCATTACCCTGGTGGCCGCCGCTATGACGTCTCTGTCCTTCATGGGCTTCGGCGGCATTGTGGAAGCCATCTTCGGTGTGTGATAGGGAGGGGGAGTTAGTAGTATGAGTCCTATTTTAATGGCAATTATCGTAGGCGCGGTGATCCTGGTGGCCGCCTCTATCTTCATGTATGTGCCCGTGGACGAGCGGGTGGAGAAGATCACCGCCGCTCTGCCCGGCGCCAACTGCGGCGCCTGCGGCTGCGCCGGCTGCGCCGACTACGCCAAGTGCGTGGTGGAAGAGGGCGCGCCCGTAAATAAGTGCGTCCCCGGCGGGGCCAAGGCCGCTGCCGCCATCGCCGAGATCATGGGTGTGGAGGCCGGCGCCTCCGTGGCCATGAAGGCCGTGGTGGGCTGCTCCGGCACCTGTGAGAAGACCGGCAAGCAGTTCGAGTTTGAGGGCATCCACAGCTGCCAGGCCGTGAAGGGCCTGTACAGCGGCGACGGCATGTGCAAGTACGGATGCCTGGGCTATGGCGACTGCGTGAAGGCCTGCCCCTTCGACGCCATCCACATCGTGGACGGCATCGCCAAGGTGGACCGGGCCAAGTGCGTGGGCTGCGGCGCGTGCGCTGCGGTGTGCCCCAACTCCGTCATCTCCGTCATTCCCGAGCACAAGCGCAAGCCCGTGGTCCTGTGCCAGAACAAGGACAAGGGCGGCGACACCCGCAAGGCCTGCACCGCGGGCTGCATCGGCTGCATGAAGTGCGCCAAGGCCTGCCCCAAGGAGGCCATCACCGTGGAGAACAACCTGGCCCACATCGACCAGGACAAGTGCGTGGGCTGCCAGCTGTGCGTGAAGGAGTGCCCCATGGGCGTCATCCACGTGCCCGCCAACGAGTAAAAAGTCAATACTCCATAAAAAATTCCGTCTGCTTTATGCAGACGGAATTTTTTTGTGATGAGGAGACCCTCTCCGTCCAGTGTGCGCACTGGCCACCTCCCCCAAAGGGGGAGGCAAGGAAGGGAAATGCGTACTTGGCTCTCCCTGTGGGAGAGCTGGCACGGCGTGAGCCGTGACTGAGAGGGCAGTCAGCCCTCAGCGGTGTCAGGAGAAACGCTCTGGATGGAAGCCCGCCCGTCGATGGTCAAAGCGTAGGCGTCCAGAATGTCGGTCTCCTCCTCGCCGGGCAGGGCGTGGTCCAGGGTGATCCGGTCCCCGATATTCAGGGTGACGGCCTGGCGGTCCTGGGCGGCGGAGAGGGCGTAGAACACGGTCTCGCCCTCCAGACGGAGGAAGTAATAGGTGCTGCCGTTCAAAACGGCGGAGCGGATCTCGGCGATGGTGCCGCTGGCCTGGGTCTTGGGCAGCTCCTCGGGAGTGGTGACGCCCTTGTCAGAGAGCATCTGGATATAGGTCTGCTCGCAGGCGGAGACGCTGGCCCCGGTGGCCACCAGCTGATACTGGGCCACGTTCACCATGGCGTAGCTCTTCACCAGATTGGTGTTGTCCAGCAGGGGGATGAAATAGGTGGGCTCCCCGGCGATGTTCAGCAGCAGGGGGAAGGTGGACACATAGCCCAGGTCCTGGACCACGCCCTCGGCGGAGGCGCGGGCCGCCGCTTCCGTCGCGCCGGGGGCTTCGTAGAAGTGGGTCTCTTTGGTGCGCATGTTGCACAGCAAAAAGCCCAGGTTGGACTGGTCGGCGTTGGCGGAGGTCACACCGGTGTAGGCGTATACATCGTCGTTCATGGCGATGTAGTTATAGCCGTCGGTGGTGATGGTCACGTCCCGCTGGCCGAACAGCGAGTTGAAAAAGCCGTGGATCAGGGTGCCGTGGTAGTCATACTGCTGCATGATGAGCTCGGGCACATACAGGGTGTCCACCCAGGTGGGGACCTCCTTGTAATACTGGCACTGGCCGGTGATGGCGTCCACCAGCACCGCGCCCTGGATGTCCGTGCCCCCGAACAGGCCGATGGTCTTTATCACCCGGGGGGCGATCCACCAGGGGTGGCCGTTCTCGTCGATCTCAAACTCCGGGGTGGAGAACATCATGGTGGGGTAGTGGAAGCGCAGGTGCCGGACGATGTTCCGGTTCAGCGGCTCGGAGAAGGAGTATTTCATCCCCTGGGGCAGGCGGGTGACGGTGGCCTCCTGGGTGACCATGTCCACCACCACATAGGCGGGCAGGCCCTGGCTGCGGTTGGTCAGCCACTTGAACAGGTCGGCATAGGCGATGGGAGCCACCCGCACCGGGCGGCCCTGATAGTTGATCTGGGTGGAGTCTCCGGAATACTCGAACTGGCTGACCATGTCGCTGAGGGTGCCCATCTGCCGGTCCCCCAGATACTCGGCGGAGGTGCGGTCCAGTGTAGGGATCTCGTTGAAGGAGATCTGGGCCACGTCAGAGGCAAAGTCCCCGGTCTGCACCGTCAGCAGGTCCCGATAGGCCGCCGCCCGGAACAGGGGCATGGAGATGACGTTGCCGACGGCGGCCACGATGACCACCGCCACGAACAAAAGCCCCACCGGCAGACAGCGGCTCTTGATGAACTTCAGCCACTCATGCACCTTCTCCTTCGGGGTGCGGATCACGTTGTCCCTGGGCGCGCCGGACAGGAGAAAGATGCAGACGACGTATACGGCGCACAGCAGGCCGAGAAAGCTGTAGAACTCCCCGGCGTGGGGGTTCAGGGCGGGCAGGGTGACATAGAAAAACCCAAAGCCCACCGCAGCCGTCACCGCCAGACTGAGCAGGGTGCGCCCAAACCGGCTTTTGGGCAGGCGTATTCGATTGTGTGACAAAATAGACCTCCTTTAATATGGGTGGATAGATGCTATATTAGGATACACGATTTTTCCGAAAAAAGCAAACCGGGCGGGCCATACAGGACCCGCCCGGAAATTTTGTCAGTTGTCTTGAGGGATGGCCCAGCTTTGCAGCAGGGCGGTGAGCTGGGGGGTGTAGTCCAGCGCTGCAATATAGTCATACTCCTGACTGGGCAGGGTCCCCAGGGGGAAATTTATCTCCAGACCATCCGGGAGAAAGACCAGATGGTCCGGCTGAAACGCCGCGATCATTTCAGCCTTCAGGGTAGGGCTCTCGGGTTTGGACAGGGAGACCAGGGCCTCCGGCACCTGCTCCGGCGAAATGGAGAACAGGGAGAGGGGGTCCAGCCGCGCCCCGGTCTCCCGGTCAAAGGCGTCCCCCAGGCGCAGCTCTGTGCCGGAGCCGTCATTGCTCAACAGGGTCACGGTGGTGAGGAAATATATGACCCGGCTGCTGGCGGCGCTGGGGGAGACAGTCCGCTCCACATAGAAGGGACGGAAGTCCGGGTTCGTCCGGTACTCCTGATAGGCCGTCTCCACCTGCTGCTTTATGTCGTACAGCAGACCCTGCCGGTCATAGTAGGCGGAGACCGCCTCCTGGGCCGCTGGGCTGAGATCATCGAAGCTGGCCACCCCGCCAACGGACACGTTTTCCGGGCCGGAGGGCGGGAGCTCCCGCAGCAGCTGCTTACCGTCCCGCAGGCGGTAGATGTTGTAGGCGAAGGGACTGCTGTCATACTGTATCAGGTCGATCTCCGTCCCGTCGGACAGAGCAAAGACATTCTGCGTCACTTGGCCGATGATGGAGATCTGATCTGCGGAAAAAGCGGCCAGCGTTCTGCCATCCTGGGCGGTGAGGGTCTGGCGGCCCCTTTGGCAGAAGACGGAGACCACCACGCCCTCCGGCGGCTGGCGCAGGAAGTCCTCCGCCGACAGGGTGTCGCTGGGCAGGACGATGGTCTGTCCGGTCATCAGGACGCCGAAGCGGTCTCCCTCCTCCGTCTGCACCACAAAGGAGGAGAGACTGGTGTCCCCGTCCGTGCTCCACTCCACCACCTCGCCGGACAATTCAGTCAGACTGCCGTCAGAGTGTCCAAAGGCGAAGGCCAGGAAGAGGATGAACAGGCCATAGATCAGGCAGACCAGGGCCAGCAGGCCGCTGACCAGGTGCAGGGTAGGGCGGCTCCTGCTTTTGAAAAACAGGACCGTGCAGAGGAAAAACAGCAGCAGGAAGAATGCCATGGCGCTCCGGCTGAGGAGCGGGGAGAGGAGAAGCTGAAACAGACCGGTGGCGGAAGTCATGGTCGGCTCCTTTCCAGGTGTGGGCGAGTCACTTCCGGGCCATATACAGCAGGGGATAGGGCCCGCCCTGTTCGTCTTGCTCGGTGCGTTTATAGGTGTGAAAGCCCATGTGGGTGTAGAAGCTCACGGCCTGGGGGTTCTGTTCGTTGACGGTGACCTCGCGGATATCGTAGTGGGCGATGCCGTACTCCAGCAGCTGCCGCCCCAGGCCGCAGCCCCGGTGGGCGGGGGAGAGGAACAACATCTCCAGCCGCCCGGCCTCCGTGCCCAGGAAAGCCACAGGTTCGCCCCGGTCCTCGGCCACGACCAGGTGGGCCACGCCGCCCAGGGCCTGGGGGACATATGCTTTGATCCGGCGGATATCCTCCTCCGAGAGGAAGGTGTGGGTGGCACGGACGGAGGCCTCCCACACCCGGACCAGCCGGTCCAACAGCTGTGGGGAGCGGTCAGACAGTTCGTAGATCTGCATACTTTCCTCCAAAATCAGCACTTTTTCTTGATTATATCATGGGGGCCTGAATTCTGGCAACAGGAAGTTTTGGCGGGGCGGCAAAGCGCCCTTGCCAAACGGGGGGATTTCCTCTATAATATGGGACTAGAATGAGATCATGCGGCTGGGCCGCAGTAACGGAGGAAACAACATGCTGGATCAGAAATATTTTGAGGAGATGGAGGCCAAGATCCCCAAGGGGAAGGTGCGCACCCGCTTTGCCCCCTCTCCCACGGGATATATGCACGTGGGCAATCTGCGCACCGCCCTGTATACCTGGCTCATCGCCCGGAACGCCGGGGGCACCTTTATCCTGCGCATCGAGGACACCGACCAGGGCCGACTGGTGGAGGGCGCCACCGACGTGATCTACCGCACCCTGGCCGAGTGCGGCCTGGACCACGACGAGGGCCCCGACGTGGGCGGCCCCGTGGCCCCCTATATCCAGTCCCAGCGCCGGGACACCTATGGCAAGTACGCCAAGCTGCTGGCGGAGAAGGGCCACGCCTATTACTGCTTCTGCGAAAAGTGCGAGTCGGAGGAGGACTCCGGCGACTTTGAGCGCGCTGCCGACCCCTGCCGGGACCTGCCTTTGGACCAGGCCCTGGCCCGCGTTGAGGCTGGGGAGCCCTATGTCATCCGCCAGAAGATCCCCCAGGAGGGCTCCACCACCTTCCACGACGCCATCTTCGGGGATATCACCGTGGAGAACAAGACCCTGGATGACCAGGTGCTGCTGAAGCGGGACGGCCTGCCCACCTATAACTTTGCCAACGTCATCGACGACCACCTGATGGGCATCACCCATGTGGTCCGGGGCAGCGAGTATCTGTCCTCCGCCCCCAAGTATGACCTGCTCTATCGGGCCTTCGGCTGGGACGTGCCCGTGTACGTCCACTGCTCCCCCGTCATGCGGGACGCCCAGAACAAGATGTCCAAGCGCCACGGCGACCCCTCTTACGAGGACCTGCGGGCCCAGGGCTTCCTCACCGAGGCCATTTTGAACTATGTGGCCCTGCTGGGCTGGTCCCCCCGGGGCGACATCGCGGAGCAGGAGGTGTTCTCCCTCCAGGAGCTGGCCAAGGCCTTTGACCTGGCGGGCATGTCCAAGTCCCCCGCCATCTTCGATATCGAGAAGCTGACCCACTTCAACGCCATCTATCTCCGGGCCATGACCCCGGAGGCCTTTGCCGACGCGGCCCGGCCCTATATCCGCCAGGCGGTGCAGCGGGAGGACATCTCCGTCGACGACATCGCCGCCCTGCTCCAGGCCCGGTGCGAGAAGCTCACCGACATCCCCGAGAAGGTGGACTTCTTCCAGGCCCTGCCCGAGTATGACGCGGAGCTGTTCACCAACAAGAAGTCCAAGACCAACGCCGAGGTGTCCAAGGCCATGCTGGAGGCCGCCATCCCCATGCTGGGCCAACTGCCCGACTGGACCCAGGACGCCATCCACGACGGACTGGTGGAGCTGGCCGCCAAGCTGGAGGTAAAGAACGCCACCCTGATGTGGCCCGTGCGCATCGCCGCCGCCGGCAAGGCCGTCACCCCCGGCGGGGCAGTGGAGATCTGCCGCATCCTGGGCCGGGAGGAGACTCTGAAGCGCCTGGAGCTGGGGCTGGAGAAGCTGAAGTAAATTTAAGAGAGAAAAACCCTCGCTGTCGCCAAAATTTTGCGGCAGCGAGGGTTTTGTAAAAAGACGGATTGCCGCGTCGGCGCTTTGCGCCTCCTCGCAATGACAGGTTTTCGGGACTGTACTGTTTCAACGCAGCAGCCGATTTTTTGTCATTGCGAGGAGCGCAGCGACGCGGCAATCCGTTTCTTACTGTTTTCGATATACGTGGATATCAAATCCCGCCTGACAGTCCAGATGGTCCAGGGCGGACAGACGGTCTACGCCCTCTTTTGGGGTCTTCCAGGCGTAGGGGGTCATGCCGAACAGGGCCATGATGTCCTGACTGGAGGAGAGGGAGAGAGTGCAGCGGACCTGATCCGCCCCCTGCCAGACAAAGCCGGGGTAGTCCTCCCGCTTCACCGGGTTCTCATAGGGCCTGGCATAGAGCACCTGCTTCATCTCCCACAGGTGCCGGGCGGAGGGCACCACATAGCAGAACAGTCCGCCGGGGCGGAGGACCCGGGCAAACTCCTCCGGGGCCAGGGGGGAGAACACATTCACAAGGGCGTCCACGCTCTGGTCGGCCAGGGGCAGATGATAGACGGAGGCCACGGCGAACTCCCCCTGGGGCAGGCGCTTGGCCGCCCGGCGCAGGGCGAATTTGGAGATATCCACCCCGGCGATCTGGGGCGCGCACCCGGCCTGGGTCAGAGCCTGATACAACCCGGCGGTGTAGTACCCCTCGCCGCAGCCGCTGTCCAGCAGGGCGGGGGAGGGGAGCGTCTTGCACTCCTGTGCCACCCGGGCACACAGGGCGTCCCGCAGGGGGATGTAGTAGCCCCGGTCCAGAAAGGCGGAACGGGCGGCCACCATGGCCTTGTCGTCCCCGGGATTTTTGGAGTGCTTTCGGTTGGCGGGCAGCAGATGGGTATAGCCCGCGGCGGCCACGTCGAAGCAGTGGCCGGAGGGGCAGAGATAGCCCTGCTCTCCGCGGGAAAGGGGGGCGGAGCACAGGGGGCATCGGAATAAGCTAGTCACACGGTTCACCTCAGACACCATTATGGCGTGAAACGGGGAAAATGGCAAGCCCGACTTTTCCTGACAAATTGGCCCCTGGGAGAACAAAATGAAAAACTTTGCTCTTCCCCCTATGCAAACGGGCAGAATTATATTAAAATAGGCGTTAAGAAAAGTTCCGGCCCGACTGAGAGACGGGCCAGAAGAAGAAAACAGATAGGAGTGGTTCCAATGGAGCAACCTAAGTATAAGCGAGTGCTGCTGAAGATCAGCGGCGAGGCCCTGGCGGGAGACGCCTCCCGGGGGCTGGACTTCCACGTCATCGGCCAGGTGTGCGACGTCATCAAGCGCTGCGTGGAGCTGGGCGTTCAAGTCGGTGTGGTCGTGGGCGGCGGCAACTTCTGGCGCGGCCTGAAGGACGGCGGCGACCAGATGGAGCGGGTCCGCGCCGACCACATGGGCATGCTGGCCACCGCCATCAACGCCCTGGCCGTGGCCGACGTGCTGGAGCAGAAGGGCGTGGAGGTCCGGGTACAGACCGCCATCGAGATGCGGGCCATGGCCGAGCCCTATATCCGCTCCCGCGCCATCCGGCACCTGGAGAAGGGCCGCGTGGTCATCTTCGGCTGCGGCACCGGCAACCCCTTCTTCTCCACCGACACCGCCGCCGTGCTGCGCGCCGCCGAGATCGACGCGGACGTGATCCTGCTGGCCAAGAACATCGACGGCGTCTATTCCGCCGACCCCAAGGTGGACCCCGCCGCCGTGAAGTACGAGACCATCACCTATGACGACGTGCTGGCCCAGCACCTGAAGGTGATGGACTCCACCGCCACCTCCCTGTCTATGGACAACAAGATCCCCGTGCTGCTGTTCGCGCTGAAGGACCCGGAGAACATCCTGCGGGCCGTGATGGGCGAGAAGATCGGCACGGTGGTGGGCGGCTGACGCCCATTTTAAAAGTTCCAGGCGCGGCCTGGGGATAGAAGAAAGGAAGTCGAGACCATGAGTCCTGAGATCAAGAATTATGATGAGAAAATGCTGAAGACCATCGAGGTGGTCAAGGCCAACTTCGCCTCCGTCCGGGCGGGCCGTGCCAACGCCGGCGTGCTGGACCGCATCAGCGTGGAGTATTACGGCACCCCCACCCCCCTGAACCAGGTGGCCGCCATCAGCTCCCCCGACCCCCGCACCCTGGTCATCCAGCCCTGGGACAACTCCCTGCTGAAGGCCATCGAGAAGGCCATCCAGACCTCTGACCTGGGCATCAACCCCCAGAACGACGGCCGCGTGCTGCGCCTGGCCTTCCCCCAGCTCACCGAGGAGCGCCGGAAAGAACTGACCAAGCAGGTGAAGAAGTACGGCGAGGAGGGCAAAGTCGCCGTGCGGAACATCCGCCGGGACGCCATGGACGAGATCAAGAAGAAGACCAAGAAGTCTGAGATCACCGAGGACGACCAGAAGAACCTGGAGAAGGAGCTTCAGGACCTGACCGACAAGCGGTGCAAGGAGATCGACGAGCTGACGGCCAAGAAGGACAAGGAACTGATGGCGGTCTGACCGAATGACAAGCTCCCCGACAGGGGAGAGGGGTGCAGAATGTGGGGGAAGCTCTGCGTTCTGCATCCTTTCTGTCTATTAAATTGAAGAGGATGTCGGACATATGCCATTTTTCAAATCAAAAGAGGACCAGGGGCCCCAGGTAGATTTTGACCACCTGCCCCGGCACATCGCCATCATCATGGACGGCAACGGCCGGTGGGCCAAGCGCCGGGGACTGCCCCGCACCGCCGGGCACGCCGCCGGGGCGGAGACCTTCCGCCGGGTGGCCACCTATTGCAAGGAGATCGGCCTGGACTATCTCACCGTGTACGCCTTTTCCACCGAGAACTGGAAGCGCCCGGCGGAGGAGGTCTCCGCCATCATGGGTCTGCTGAAAAAGTATCTGCTGGAGGCCATCGGCAAGATGGAGCGGGACCGGGTGAAGATGGAGTTCTTCGGGGACCTGTCCCCCCTGACGCCGGAGCTGCGGGAGCTGATCCAGCGCACCCGGGAGATCTCCAGGCACTACGAGGGCTGCCAGGTGAACATCTGCCTGAACTACGGCGGGCGGGACGAGATCCTGCGGGCCGCCCGGGACTTTGCCCGGGACTGCGCCCAGGGGAAGGCCGACCCGGACAGCCTGACGGAGGAGCAGTTTTCGGGAAAGCTCTTTTCTAAAGGGGTGCCCGACCCGGACCTGATCATCCGGCCCAGCGGAGAGCTGCGCCTGTCTAACTTCCTGCTGTGGCAGGCGGCCTATGCGGAGTTCTATTTTACCGACGTGCTGTGGCCCGACTTCTCCAACGAGGAGCTGCTGCGGGCCATCGCCGATTTTCAGGGCCGCAAGCGGCGGTTTGGAGGTGTGTGAGCCATGCTGACGCGGATCATTGTGGCGGTGGTGCTGGCCCCGCTCTTCTTCTGGGTGCTGCTGGCGCCGCCCACCCTGTGCCTGGCCCTGCTCATGTCTGTTATTTGCGCCCTGGCCAGCTATGAGCTGCTGAAGGCCACCCAGGTGGCCCACCACAACCTGATGTATGTCTTCACCGCCCTGGCGGCGGTGATCGTCCCCCTGGGCTATTGGTCCGGCTATGGCAGCCTGGTCACCCGGGCTGTGGCCCTGGTGCTGATGAGCGCCCTGTTCTTTGTGGCCATCCTCCGCTATGACGAGGAGAAGCCCCTGGGGCTGGAGCAGGTGATGGTGTGCATGTTCGGCGGACTGCTGATCCCCATGTTCCTGTCCTCCCTGATCGTTCTGCGGGGGATGGAGCATGGCCGCTGGCTGGTGCTGCTGCCCGTCATCTGCGCTTTTCTCACCGACGCGGGGGCCTATTTTGCCGGGGTGTTCCTGGGCCGCCACCGGGGCATCACCCGGGTCAGCCCCAACAAATCCCTGGAGGGCTATATCGGCGGCATTCTGTCCGGGGCGGTGTTCCTGCTGCTGTATGGCCTGGCCCTACAGCGCTTCGCTGGGCTGACGGTGTCCCTGCCCATTCTGGCCCTGTATGGCCTGCTGGGCAGCGCCGTCACCGAGCTGGGGGACCTGTCCTTCTCCCTCATCAAGCGGCAGTATGGCATTAAAGACTATGGCCATCTGCTGCCCGGCCACGGCGGGATGCTGGACCGGTTCGACTCTATGACGTTTGCCGCGCCCATGCTGCTGCTGCTGGTGGAGATCATCCCCGCTTTTTAACGGCGCAGAAACGGCGGGGCAGAAGGAGTTTACAATGTCAAAACGAATTTCACTGTTAGGGTCCACCGGCTCCATCGGGCGGCAGACCCTGGACGTTATCGACGCGTGCGGCATGGAGGTGGCCGCCATCACGGCCAACTCCAGCGTGGACCGGCTGGAGGAGCAGGCCCGGCGCTATCACCCGGAACTGGCGGTGCTCATGGACGAGAAGGCCGCCGACGACCTGAAGGTGCGCCTGGCCGACACCCCGGTGAAGGTGCTCTCCGGCATGGACGGCCTGCTGGAGGCCGCCGCCCTGCCCAGCGCGGACACGGTGCTCACCGCTGTGGTGGGTATGGTGGGTCTGCGGCCCACCCTGGCCGCCATCCGGGAGGGCAAGCGCATCGCCCTGGCGAATAAAGAGACCCTGGTGTGCGCCGGCGACCTGGTGATGGAGGAGGCCCACGACTTCGGCGCGGAGATCCTCCCCGTGGATTCCGAGCACTCGGCCCTGTTTCAGTCTCTGGAGGGCAACCGGGACCGGGGTCAGGTGAAGCGCCTGATCCTCACCTGCTCCGGCGGGCCCTTCTTCGGCAAGACAACTGAGGAATTGCAGCGTGTGACAAGGGAGGACGCCTTACACAACCCCAACTGGTCCATGGGGGCCAAGATCACCGTGGACTCCGCCAGTCTGATGAACAAGGGGCTGGAGGTCATCGAGGCCATGCACCTCTATCACATGCCGGCAGAAAAAGTTTCTATCGTGGTCCACCGGGAGAGTATCATTCACTCCCTGGTGGAATACTGTGATAATGCCATGATCGCCCAGCTGGGCTCGGCGGACATGCGCCTGCCCATCCAGTATGCCCTCACCTGGCCCCGGCGGGTGCCCGGTCCGGCCAAGGAGCTGGACCTGTGGAACTGCGGGCCGCTGACCTTTGCCCACCCGGACCTGGACACCTTCCGGTGCCTGAAGCTGGCCCTGGACGCGGCTAAGACCGGCGGCACGGCGGGGGCCATTCTCAACGGCGCCAACGAGGCGGCGGTGGCCCAGTTCCTGGCGGGCAAGATCCGCTTCCTGGAGATCGCCGACAAGGTGCAGCGGGCCATGGAGACCGTCCCGGTGATCCAGGACCCCAGTCTCACCGACGTGCTGGAGGCGGACGCCGCCGCCCGGGAGGCCGCCCGGTAAGCTAGACGGCCCGTTTTCACTGGAGGTACTATGTTTTATATCATTCTCGCCATCCTCATTTTCGGCGTTCTCATCGCCACCCACGAGCTGGGGCACTTTGCCACCGCCAAGCTGCTGGGGGTGAAGGTGAACGAGTTCTCCATCGGCATGGGTCCCGCTATTTTCAGGCGGGAGAAAGGGGAGACCCTTTACAGCCTTCGCCTGCTGCCTGTGGGCGGCTACTGCGCCATGGAGGGGGAGGACGACGACTCGGCGGACCCCCGGGCCTTTGGCCGGGCCGCCACCTGGAAGAAGATCATCATCCTGTGCGCCGGGGCGGCCATGAACTTCCTCACCGCCCTGCTGCTGGTGCTGATTTTGTACCTGCCCCAGCAGGGTAAGGTGGTGGAGACCTATGGCGGGCCCATCGACGGCTATGGCACAGAGAGCTGCGGCCTGGAGCCGGGGGACCGTTTTTTGAAGGTGGACGGCCACGCCGTGCTGGTGTACGGCAACGCCCGGCTCTATCTGGAGCGGGCGGGAGACACGGTGGACTTTGTGGTGGAGCGCAACGGGGAAAAGGTCCGGCTGGACGGGGTGGCGCTGCCACGGCAGCAGCGCACCGACGAGAAGGGCAACGTGACCAATCTCCGGGGCATCACCATGAGCCGGGAGGTGGAGCCTCTGAACCTGCCTGGCCGGGTGGTCTATGCCTGGAACACGGGGATGGACTTTGTCCGTCTGGTGTGGCTGAGCCTGGGCGATCTGGTCCGGGGCGCGGTGGGCCTGCGGGACCTGTCCGGCCCGGTGGGCATCGTGGACACCATGACGGAGGCGGGCTCCTCGGCCCAGACGGCCTACGCCGCCTTCTATACCCTGACCTATTTCACCGCCCTCATCGCCGCCAACCTGGCGGTGATGAACCTGCTGCCCCTGCCCGCCCTGGACGGGGGACGGGTGCTGTTCCTGGTGCTGAACAGCATCCTGTACGGGCTGTTCCGCAAGAAGATCCCCCCTCAGTATGAGGGATATGTGCATATGGCCGGTCTGGCCGCCCTGATGATGCTGATGGTGGTGGTCACCCTCAGCGACGTGGGCAAGCTGCTGGGCCGCTGAACACTTGCCGCTGTCCGCAGGCCTCCGGGTCTGCGGGCAGCGGCCTTGAAGAGAAGAAAAGGGAGCGTGTGACCATGACAAAGCAAATTCACGTGGGCAAGGTGTCGGTGGGCGGAGGGGCCCCCGTGTCCATCCAGTCCATGACCAACACCCGCACCGACGACGTCCAGGCGACCTTGAAGCAGATCCGCACCCTGGCCGCCGCCGGGTGCGACATCATCCGGGTGGCCGTGCCCGACATGGCCGCCGCCCGGGCCGTGGCCAAGATCAAGGAGGAGAGCCCCCTGCCCGTGGTGGTGGACATCCACTTTGACTATAAGCTGGCCCTGGAGGCCATTGCCGCCGGGGCGGACAAAGTCCGCATCAACCCGGGCAACATCGGCGGGGAGGACCGGGTGAAGGCGGTGGCCCAGGCCTGTCAACAGCGGGGCATCCCCATCCGCATCGGCGTGAACGGCGGCTCGCTGGAGAAGGACATTCTGGCCAAATACGGCCACGTCTGCCCGGAGGCCATGGTGGAGTCCGCCTTTGGCCACATCCGTCTGCTGAACAAGTTCGACTTTGATGACATCTGTGTGTCCCTCAAGTCCTCCAGCGTGCCCATCACCATGAAAGCCTATCAGCTGATGAGCCAGGAAAGTGATTATCCTTTACATATCGGCGTGACGGAAGCAGGCACTGTGCGCATGGGGACGCTGAAGTCCGCCGTGGGCATCGGCGGTCTGCTGGCCCTGGGGGTGGGGGACACCATACGGGTGTCCCTGTCCGCCGACCCGGTGGAGGAGGTCTATGCCGCCCGGGATATTTTAAAGGCCGCCGGAATTCGGAAAGACGGGGCGGAGCTGGTGTCCTGCCCCACCTGCGGGCGCACCCGCATCGACCTCATCTCCCTGGCCAACCAGGTGGAGCAGCGGCTGAAAACGGTGGACAAGCCCATCACCGTGGCGGTCATGGGCTGCGTGGTCAACGGCCCCGGCGAGGCCTCCGCCGCCGACTGCGGCATCGCCGGCGGCGTGGGGGAGGGCCTGCTGTTCAAGAAAGGGCAGATCATCAAAAAGGTCCCCCAGGACCAACTGGTGGACGAGCTGTTCCGACTCATCGACACCCTGTAACACACTGCATCCACAAGGAGAGACGTCATGTCCAAAGTGATCCCATTTTTAGAGATGTTCTCCGCCCTGCGGCGGTGGACGGAGCTGGCCAATGCCGTGGAGCCCTGGCAGATCACCTCCGTGGTGCTGAGTCGCGCCCAGCGCAGCGCCGACATCCAGGTCTCCGGCGCGGCGGGGGCCGGACCCAACCTGGTGCGGGAGGCGGAGGAGACCATCTGCCGGGCCTATGCCATGAACAGCGTGAAGATCTCCTGCACCCAGCCCGCGCCCCAGCTGGAGCGGCCCGCCGCGCCCAAGGCCCAGGAGCCTGCGAAAGCTGCGCCCGCGCCCAAACCCCAGGCGGAGCCAAAAACAAAAGTGGAGCCGAAAGCAAAAGCGGAGCCGAAACCGGAGCAGGGGGACCCCTTCGCCCGCAGCGAGGCCATCCGCCGGGCGGCCATGGAGCGCTCCTCCGTCCGCCCCGCCGCCCACGCCGAGCGCAAGGCCAAGGGGGAGGCCATCTTTGGCCGGGCCGTGACCAAGCGGCCCACCCCCATGAACGAGCTGGAGCTGGATATGGGCGTGGTGGTGGTGGAGGGCGACGTGTTCGCCGTGGACCACAAGGAGCTGAAAAAGCGGGGGGCCTGGGTGGTGGCCTTTGACCTGACCGACTACACCGGGTCCATCCGGGTGAACAAGTTCTTCCCCGGGGACGAGGGCAAGCCCATTGTGGACGGGGTGAAGAAGGGGATGCACCTGAAGGTCCAGGGGCGGCTGAACATGGACCGCTTCTATGGCGACATGGTGCTGGAGCCCATGGCCATCACCACCGCCCCCCAGGAGCTGCGCCAGGACACCGCCCCGGAGAAGCGGGTGGAGCTGCACCTGCACACCAACATGTCCGCCATGGACGCCCTGACGGCGGTGGGCTTTAAGACCGACTCGGTCATCGGCTCGGACAAAAACGTGGTCAAGCGGGCGGAGCGGTGGGGCCACCCCGCCATCGCCATCACCGACCACGGCGTGGCCCACGCCTTCCCCAACGCCAAGCACTCGGCCAAGAACATCAAAATTCTCTTCGGCGTGGAGGCCTATTACCTCAACGACGTGGACGACCGGGTGGTGGTCCACGGCCAGCCCGACCAGCCCTTTGATGACGAGATCGTCTGCTTTGACATCGAGACCACCGGCCTGGACCGGCGGCGGGAGGTCATCATCGAGATCGGTGCGGTGGTGCTGAAAAACGGGGAGGTGGGGGAGCGGTTCAACACCTTTGTCTCCCCCGGGCGCATCCTGAACCCGGATATCATCCGTCTTACCGGCATCACCGACGAGATGCTGGAGGGCGCCCCCAGCCAGGAGGAGGCCCTGCGGGCCTTTCTGGACTTTGTGGGGGACCGGCCCCTGGCCGCCCACAACGCGGACTTCGACATGGGCTTTATCTCCGCCGGGTGCCGGAAATACGGCATCCCCTTTGAGAACCCCTCCATCGACAGCCTGATCCTGGCCCAGAACCTGCTGCCCGACCTGGGCAAGTATAAGCTGGACATCGTGGCCGAGCACCTTCAGCTGCCTGCCTTCAACCACCACCGGGCCAGCGACGACGCGGCCACCGTGGCCTATATGCTGCCCCACTTCTTCCGCAAAATGGAGCAGCTGGGGCTGCACAACTTAAAAGACATCAATCCCTATATGCCCAAGCTCCGAAAAGGCGGCAAGGCCCGGCGGCAGCCCCAGCACCTGATCGTGCTGGCCAAGAACAACACCGGTCTGCGCAACCTGTATAAGCTCATCTCCCTGTCCCAGCTGGAGCACTTCAAGCGCTATCCCATCATGCCCAAGTCCCTCATCGACGAAAACCGGGAGGGCCTGATCATCGGCTCGGCCTGCGAGGCGGGGGAGCTGTTCCGGGCGGTGGTGGACGGCAAGGACTGGGCAGAGCTCAAGCGCATCGCCGCCTGGTATGACTATCTGGAGATCCAGCCCATCTGCAACAATATGTTTATGCTGCGCAAGGGCATGGTCCGGTCAGAGGAGGAGCTGCGGGACTTTAACCGCACCATCGTCCGCCTGGGGGAGGAGCTGGGCAAGCCGGTGTGCGCCACCGGCGACGTCCACTTTCTGGACCCGGAGGACGAGGTGTACCGCCACATCCTGCTGGCCTCCAAGGGCTTTGACGACGCGGACTCGCCCCTGCCCATCTATTTCAAGACCACCGACGAGATGCTGAAAGAGTTCTCCTATCTGGGCAAGGAGAAGGCCTATGAGGTGGTGGTGAAGAACACCAACTTCATCGCCGACTGCTGCGACCCCATCGAGCCCCTGCCCCAGGGCCTGTTCGCCCCCAAGTTGGAGGACTCTGACGGGGAGCTGAAGCGCCTGGTGTGGGGCAAGGCCCACGAGCTCTATGGCGAGGAGCCGCCCCAGATCGTGGTGGACCGCATCAACGCCGAACTCTATGACATCATCCGCTGCAAGTATGACGTCATCTATATGTCCGCCCAAAAGCTGGTGCAGAACTCCCTGGAGCACAGCTATCTGGTTGGCTCCCGCGGCTCCGTGGGTTCATCCCTGGTGGCCTTTATGTCGGGCATCACCGAGGTAAATTCCCTGCCCGCCCACTATCGCTGCCCCAAGTGCAAGCACACCGACTTTGACTATGCCCAGGACCTGGCCCACCCCTATGGCTGCGGCGCGGACATGCCCGACGCCGTCTGTCCCGTGTGTGGGACGCCCTATGTAAAGGACGGCTTTAACATCCCCTTCGAGACGTTTTTGGGCTTTGGCGGCGACAAGGTCCCCGATATTGACCTGAACTTCTCCGGCGAGTATCAGTCCAGCGCCCACAAGTATACCTTCGAGCTGTTCGGCCAGACCCACGTGTTCCGGGCCGGGACCATCGGCGCGGTGGCGGAAAAGACGGCCTATGGCTATGTGAAGCACTATCTGGACGAGCGGGGCCTGGTGGTGTCCAAGGCGGAGGAGAGCCGCCTGGCCCTGGGCTGCACCGGCGTGAAGCGCACCACCGGCCAGCATCCCGGCGGCATGGTGGTCATCCCCCAGGACAACGAGATCTACGACTTCTGCCCCGTGCAGCACCCCGCCGACGACCCCAACAGCGAGATCGTCACCACCCACTTTGAATATCACTCCATGGAGTCTAACCTGCTGAAGCTGGACATGCTGGGCCACGATGACCCCACCATGATCCGTATGCTGGAGGACCTGACCGGGGTGAACGCCCGCCAGATCCCCCTGGACGACAGGGACACCATGTCCATCTTCCAGTCCTCCAAGGTCCTGGGCTATGAGAACGACAAGGTGCTGGGTCCCACCGGCGGCACCGCCATCCCAGAGTTCGGCACCACCTTCGTCCGGGGGATGCTGGAGGACACCCAGCCCAACCAGTTCGATATTCTGGTCCGTCTGTCCGGCTTCTCCCACGGCACGGACGTGTGGCTGGGCAACGCGTAGGACCTGATCACCTCGGGCACGGCCAAGGTCAGCGAGGCCATCGGCTGCCGGGACGATATCATGCTCTTCCTCATCTCCAAGGGGATGCCCCCCCAGCGCTCCTTCAAGATCATGGAGGCGGTGCGAAAGGGCCGTGGCCTGCCCCCCGGGGCGGAGGACGAGATGCGGGCGGCTGGCGTGCCCGAGTGGTACATCGGCTCCTGCAAAAAGATCGCCTATCTGTTCCCCAAGGCCCACGCCGTGGCCTACGTGATGATGGCTTTCAGGATCGCCTGGTTCAAGGTCCACCGGCCCCTGGCCTTCTACGCGGCCTATTTCTCCATCCGGGCCAAGGCCTTTGACGAGGCCTTTATGTGCCGGGGCATGGACGTGTGCCAGCAGAAGATGCGCCAGATCATCGCCAAGGACAAGGAGGCCACCGCCGTGGAGCAGGACATGCTCACCACCCTGGAGGTGTGCTATGAGTTCTATCTCCGGGGCTTCACCTTCCAGCGCATGGACCTCTATCAGTCCGAGGCCATCCGCTTCACCGTGGACGAGGAGCACAAGGCCCTGCGGCCCCCCTTCGTGTCCGTGGCCGGACTAGGAGAGACGGCGGCCCTGTCCCTGGCCGAGGCCCGGAAGGGCCGGCAGTTCATCTCTGTGGAGGAGGTGTCCGCCGCCTGCCCCAAGGTCTCCAAGACCCACATCCAACTGCTGAAGGAGGCCGGGACCTTCGGCGACCTACCCGAGACCAGCCAGATGAATTTGTTTTCTATGTTTTGATACCTGTCATTCCAAGTTTACGGATTGCCGCGTCGGCCCGCTGGGCCGCCTCGCAATGACAGGACTTAGACCCTCCGTCGTGTTTTGGATACGGCGGAGGGCCTTTTACATAAATTTCCGAAAAACGACCCGTTTCCCTTGACGGGGCGGGCGAGACATGGTACAAATGAGGTGAGACACGGCGAAACCGGACAACGGGGGAGGGGAGAAGCACATGGAGCCTGTGGAACTTGCACAAGAGCCGAAGACAAAACTGCGCCATGGCCGGACCGCCCTCCGCCTGCTGAGCTTCCCGGTCCTGCTGGTTTATTTGGAGCTGGTCCTGCGGCTGTACATGGGCCTGCGCCCGGATTATCTGCCGGTGGTCCTGCCCTTTGCCCTGTCCGGCGGGTCCCTGCTGGCCGGACTGACGGCGGTGTTCCCCCGGCGGGGGAACGGGATCTTATTCCGCCTGCTGGCGCTGCTGCTGTGCCTGGTTTACGCCGGGGAGCTGCTGGCCAAGCAGATCTTGCAGACCTATTACCCACTGACGACTTTAGCCACTGCGGCGGACAACCGCCTGGGGGACTATAGCGGGGTCATCCTCACCGCCATGGGGGAGAACTGGGCTGTTCTGGCGGCGCTGATTTTGCCCGGGGTGCTGCTGAGTTTGTTCGCCGGGCGGCTCATAGACTTTGCGCCCCGCCGGGGCCGGTATCTGGCGGCGGCGCTGCTGACGGCGGCGGCCCTCCACCTGCTGGGCCTGGGGGCGTTGGCCCTGCCCTGGCAGGGGGACCTGATCCCGGGGCGGCTATACCAGATGGACACGGAGACGGACGACCAGGTGGAGCAGCTGGGACTGCTCACCACCCTGCGGCTGGACATCAAGCACCTGTTTCTCCCGCCCAAGATCACCCCGGACCGGGATTTTGAAGTGATGGCCCCCATCGAGCCGGAGCCGGACGGCTCCTCCTCCCAGCCCCAAAGCGGGGGAGAGGAGACCCCGGCAGAGCCCCAGATCGACACCTCCCCCAACATTCTGGACGTGGACCTGGCCGCCCTGGGCCGGGAGAGCGGGGACGAGGACGTGCAGTGGCTGGCGGACTACTTTGCCAGCGCCGCCCCCACGAAAAAGAACGAGTACACCGGTATGTTCGCCGGGTACAACGTGATTCAGATCGTGCTGGAGGGCTTCTCCGGCTATGCCATCGACCCGGAGCTGACCCCTACCTTATATAAACTGTCTACCCAGGGCTTTGTGTTTTCCAATTATTACACCACCCTGCACTATACCAGCACCTCCAACGGGGAGTGCCAGACCCTGCTGGGGCTTTACCCGAAAAACGGAAACCCCATCACCATGAAACGCACCGGCCAGCTGGGGACCAGCCTGCCCTTCACCCTGGCCCAGCAGCTGGGGCGGGTGGGCTATCTCACCCTGGGCTACCACGGCAACTATGATATGTATGGCCGCCTGACCTCCCACACCAACCTGGGCTATGACTGGCGGCAGTATCAGTCCGGTCTGGAACTGGAGATGCAGGGGGATCAGCCCGCCTGGCCCCAGCGGGACAGCTATGTGGTGGAGGCCAGCACCGACGATTTCGTCAACAGCCACCGGCCCTTCCACGTCTACTATCTCACCATCAGCGGCCACATGCCCTATTCCGACAACCGGGTGGTGGCCCCCTATCGGGATATCGTCCGCGCCCTGCCCTACAGCGCCGTCACCCAGAACTATGTGGCCACGGTGATGGAGGCGGACCGGGCTTTAAAATGCCTGCTGGACAAGCTGGAGGCGGCGGGCAAGCTGGACCGGACGCTGATCGCAGTCACCGGGGACCACATCCCCTATTTCAACATCGACGTGCTGGAGGAACTGGCCGGGAAGAAGTTCGGCAGCTCCGACGCCATCCAGGCCCTGAACGAGTCGGCCATCGACTTTGACGTATATAAAAACACCCTGATCCTGTGGTCGGCCAGCATGACCCAGCCGGTCCCGGTGGACAAGGTGTGCTGCCAGGTGGACATTCTGCCCACCCTGTCCAATCTGCTGGGGCTGCCATACGACTCCCGGATGCTGGCCGGGCGGGACGTTCTGTCTGACAGCGAGGGGCTGGTGGTGTTCTCCTCCCGCAGCTGGAGGTCGGACCGGGGGTTCTATGACCGTTATGCCCGGTCCTTCACCCCCGCCCCCGGGGTGGAGATGACGGCGGAGGAGCAGGCGGCCTATGTGGCGGCCACGAAAAAGCGGGTGGGCTATCTGCTGGATAGTACGCCCCTGATCGTGGAGCACGATTTTTACAGTCTGCTGCCCCGGTACATTACCTCCAACCAGGGAGAAAACCGGGAAGATTGATTTTTTCCCCGCTGCGTGGTATCATAACCGTGATCCGGTGGAACGCGCCGGATCGGGAAAGGATGTGTTTTTTCATGCGAACACCTTATGAAGAGGAGCGCAGCTACTATGCCCAGGGCCAGGTGGAGTCCCTGAACGAGTATATGACCCGGACCTTCCTGTGGATGGTGCTGGGCCTGATGATCACCTTCGGCCTGGCGGTGCTGGGCTGGATGACCAACGCCACCTTGTGGCTGCTGTATCACGTACCCGGCTTCCACCTGATCGTGCTGGTGGTCACCCTGATCATGGCTTTTACTATGGTCAGCCGCATCGAGCGCATGTCGGTGGGCGCGGCACGGGGCGTGTTCCTGGCCTATTCCGTGCTGTTTGGCTTTACCATGTCCTGCTATCTGTATCTCTATGAGCTGCCCAGCCTGATCTTCGTCTTCCTGGCCACGGCGGTCTACTTCGCCGCCCTGTCCGCCTATGGCTGGCTGACCCACCGGGACCTGTCCAGCATCGGCAGCATCCTGACGGTGGGGCTGATCTTCCTCATCATCTGCGGCGTCATTCTGCTGTTTGCCCCCGGCCTGGTCATGCTGGATCGGCTGGTGTGCATCGCGGGCATCGCCATCTTCCTGGCCTTCACCGCCTATGACACCCAGAAGATCCGCGCCATGTACAGCTACTACGCCGGATACCCCGACATGCTGGAGAAAGCCTCCGTCTTCTCCGCCCTTCAGCTGTATCTGGACTTTCTGAACCTGTTCCTGTACCTGCTGCGGTATGTGGGGAAGAGAAGAAATTAAATCAGAACAAACAAAGCGCCGTGCGGGCCCAAAACCTGCACGGCGCTTTCATATCATCCTGAACGGCTTCCGTATTCCCAGGACCAGCCGGGCTTCCCGGGAGCAGAGGCGCGTCGCTTTTGCCACCAAAGCAGGGGCTGATTTTTCTGAGCGGAGCGGCAGCGGGCGGGGGTAGGACCGGACATCTAAGTCTTTTCCCGCGCCGAACAGGTCTGGGAAAGGTCGCCGGAATGCGTCCCAATGGGGACCGGGGCCGCAGCCCCGGCGAACTTTGGGTACTTTCCTTCGCTGGAAAGTACCTCGCCCGGGGGCGAAACATCCCCTCGTCCTAATCCCGACCAGCTTGCATATATATCTAGGGAAGGAGAGGAGGGAGGACCATGACACTGGACATGTCAGGCGGCGGGACGCTCTCTGTTCGGGAGGACGGCCTGCGGGTGTATCTGGAGGCCCGGCGGGAGCCGGACGGGCTGGGATTATATAAGGTGTGGCTCACCGGCCAGGGGGGCGGGCGCTTTCTGCTGGGCACCCTGGCCCCGGAGGGGGAGGGGCTGCGGCTGCGGCGGAACCTGTCCCGGACCCAGCTGGAGATGGCGGGCTGCTGGCCCGTGACCGGGGCGGAGAGCAAGCTGGCCTTCTCCTTTGGCCAGACGGGCGGCTGGTACTGCCAGAGTTGCCCGGGGCAGATGCTGCGCGACCCGGTTTTGAAGGAGCAGGCCCCGGGGTCCATGTTGTGCCGCCGGGGGAGAGAGGGCTTTCAGCTGGCTGCCCCGGTGCGCCCGGACTGCCCCATGCCCCTAGCGGGGGCGGCCTGCCTGGCCCGGGTGGAGCGGGTGGAGGGGCGACCCCACTTTGTGTGGAATTTTGCATGTGATGGCACCCTGAAGATTCCTGACGAACAGGGGCGTCCAGAGCGGAAACAAGACGGACAGGGAAGTGCAAGTGAATCAACGCTCTGAACAAAATTCATTTTTCAAAAAAGAAACTTGACAAATGAAAGTGACAGCGCTATAATAGCTTAAAACTTACAGAAGGAGCGTGTTCTGTATGGCACAAAGTGCAGCGAGGGAATGCAAAGCCTAGTCACCGCCAGCGCGACAAGACAAAACCGTTTCCTCCACTGTTTGCAAGTGAAAAAGCAGACGGTGGCATTTTTATTTTTAAACGCTAGAAATGCCAGAAAGGATGTATTGATTTATGACCATGACCAAGCGCGAGAAGAACAATATCTGGGTCCAGGCGGACGCCGATATCGACGATATGATCTTTGGGGCCAAGAGCGGCAGCGAGGAATCCACGTGCAGCGAGCGATGAAACGCGCCCGGCCCGGCGCCGAAGAGGACAAGTCGCCTAAGTAAAACACCGCAGCCTTCCCGTGGGGGAGCCGCTGCGGTGTTTTTCTATGTTCTGGACCCGGCGAGACCCCGGCGAAAAGGGGACGGGGGAGGGGAACAGGTCAAGATAGTGCAGAAAAAAGCATCAATTCTTCCGCTGGAGGACTTGCGTTATGGAGCAAATTATACTAGAATAACAACAAGCGACTATGCGGCAGTGTGCCTGGCTGCCGCCGACGGATCATCATGAGAAATGCTCCATTCGAGTAATACGGAGGTAGATCAATAATGAGAAAAATCAACTTTACGGAGACCGTGCTGCGTGACGCGAACCAGTCGCTGATCGCCACCCGTCTGCCGTACAGCAAGTTTGAGCCCATTCTGGAGACCATCGACAAGGCCGGTTATTATTCCGCCGAGGTCTGGGGCGGCGCTACCTTTGATGTGTGCCTGCGCTATTTGCAGGAGGACCCCTGGGAGAGACTGCGCAAGATCCGCGCCAAGATGCCCAACACCAAGCTGCAGATGCTGCTGCGGGGCCAGAACATCCTGGGCTATAAGCACTATCCCGACGACGTGGTGCGCAAGTTCGTGGAGTATTCCGTGAAGAACGGCATCGACATCATCCGCATTTTCGACGCGCTGAACGACGTGCGCAACCTTCAGGTCGCCATTGAGGAGACCGTGAAGCAAGGCGCTCACGCCTCCGGCACCATCTGCTTCACCACCAGCCCTGTCCACACCCTGGAGAAGAACGTGAAGATGGTCAAGGAGCTCAAGGAGATGGGCGTGAAGTCCATCTGCATCAAGGACATGGCCGGTATCATGGGCCCCAAGGAGGCCTATGACCTGGTGTCCGCCATCAAGGACGCCGTGCCCGAGTTGCCCCTGGTGGTCCACACCCACTGCACCACCGGTCTGGCCTTTATGACCGACCTGAAGGCCGTGGAGGCCGGCGCCGACGTGATCGATACCGCCATCTCCCCCATGTCCGGCGGCACCTCTCAGCCCGCCACCGAGACCCTGGCCTATGCCCTGCGCAGCCTGGGCTATCAGGTGGACCTGGACGACAAGGCCCTGATCAAGATGGCCGACTTCTTCAAGGGCGTCCGGGCCGACTTCCTGAAGGACGGCACCCTGGACCCCATCTCCATGGCCACCGACACCCAGTGCCTGAACTATCAGATCCCCGGCGGTATGCTGTCTAACCTGATCTCTCAGCTGAAGAGCATGAACGCCATCGACAAGCTGGACGAGGCCCTGGCCGAGACCCCCAAGGTCCGCGCCGACCTGGGCTATCCTCCTCTGGTCACCCCCACCAGCCAGATGGTGGGCTCTCAGGCCGTGCAGAACGTGCTGGCCGGCGAGCGCTATAAGGTCGTGGGCAAGGAGATCAAGGCCTATTGCCGTGGTGAGTATGGCCGCACCCCCGCCCCCATCGACCCCGCCATCCGCAAGAAGATCCTGGGCGACACCCCCGTGGTGGAGGGCCGCTTTGCCGACACCCTGGAGCCCGAGTTTGAGAAGACCAAGAAGGAGCTGACCGGCGTGGCCAAGAGCGACGAGGACGTGCTGTCCTACATCGCCTTCCCCCAGGTGGCCACCGCCTTCTTCAAGGACCGCGCCGCCGGCTTCCCCAAGAAGGAGGCTCCCAAGGCCGCTCCTGCCGCCAAGAAGGAGTCCGACCTGGCTCCTCTGCCCGCCTGGCAGGGCCACGTGTACTACTCCCACGTGCAGGCTCCCGCTGCCCCCGGCTACACCAGCCGCGTGATCGAGCCCTTCGCCGCCTCTTACCGGCCCGCCTATCTGAAGATGGACACCGGCATTGACTGCACCGGCACCTTCACCATCACCATCGACGGTAAGCCCTATCAGGTCTGTGTGGAGAAGGCCCCCGAGACCCCCGTGGCCGCCGCCCCTGTGGCTGCTGCCCCCGTGGCCGCTCCTGCTCCCGCTGCGGCTCCCGCGCCCGCCGCTGCCCCTGCCCCCGCTGCCGCCCCTGCGGCTCCCGCTCCTGCCGCCGCCCCCGCCGCTGCTGTGGCCGCCGGTGAGACCTCTGTGAACAGCCCCATGCCCGGCAACGTGTTCAAGGTCGAGTGCAAGGTGGGCGACGCCGTGAAGGCCGGCGACACCCTGGTGGTGCTGGAGGCCATGAAGATGGAGATCGAGGTCTCCGCCCCCGTGGACGGCACCGTGAAGGCCGTGCCCGCCGTTGTGGGCACCACCGTGAACACCGACGATCAGCTGGTGGTCCTGGGCTAAGGCCTGACGACCCCATATAAGTCCCATTTCAGCCGGACAGAGCACCCGCTCTGTCCGGCTTTTCGCATAATAGACAGAAGCCGCACCGAAAAATTGTGGAAGCCGACGATAGGACCCTTGTAAAGCGGCGCTATTCATGTTACAATGGTCCCGTTCAAAACAGTACAGCGCTGGACAAAAGCGCAGAAGGAGCGACCAATGAAAGGAATCATTCTGGCGGCCGGAAAGGGAACGCGCCTGTATCCCATGACCAAGCCGGTGTGCAAGCCGCTGCTGCCCGTTTACGACAAGCCTTTGATCTATTATCCCATCGCCATTCTGATGCAGGCGGGGATATCCGATATTCTTATCATCGTGCCCCCGGACGAGACGGACACCTTTGCCACTCTGCTGGGGGACGGCAGCCAGTTCGGGCTGCACATCTCCTATGCCGAGCAGCCGGTGGCCCGGGGCATCGCCGACGCCCTGCTCATCGGCAGCGACTTTGTGGGGGACGACCAGGTGTGCCTGGTGCTGGGGGACAACATCTTCTATGCCCCCACCCTGGGCGCCACCCTGAAGCGGGCTGTCAGAAGAGCGGAGGGGGCCACCGTGTTCGGCTATTGGGTGGAGGACCCCCGGCCCTTCGGCGTGGTGGAGTTCGACGAGAAGGGCAAGGCCATCTCCATCGAGGAGAAGCCCCGCTACCCCAAGTCCAACTACATCGTCCCCGGCCTCTATTTCTATGACCACCAGGTCATGGACATCGCCCGGAATCTAAAGCCCTCCGCCCGGGGAGAGCTGGAGATCACCGACGTGAATCTGGAGTATCTCCGCCGGGGCCAGCTTCAGGTGGTGCCCCTGGAGCGGAATTTCGTCTGGCTGGACGCCGGGACCGCGGACAGTCTGCTGGAGGCGGGGACCACCGTCAAGCACATCCAGGACACCAGCGGCCGCTATGTGGGCTGCCTGGAGGAGCTGGGTCTGTATGAGGGCTGGATCACCGAGGACCAGGTGCGGACCATGGGCAAGGAGCTGAGCATGACCCGGTACGGGAAGTATCTGCTCTCGCTCATCGGCTGAGGGCCGCGTAACATTAGGAAGAGCCGGGGAGCGTTTCACTCCACGGTTTGCACCGTCCGGTTTTGGAAGGGCCGGGCGGGAAAAAGGGATACCGGTGGGACCGGAAATGATCGACGAGGAGGAACAGCAGTGAACAAGTATCAGATCGCGCAGAAAAAGCCGCTGACGCCGGAGATCACCCAGATCTCGGTGTACGCGCCGCTGGTGGCCGCCAAGGCCAAGGCGGGCCAGTTCATCATCCTGCGGGTGAGCGAGGAGGGGGAGCGCATCCCCCTGACCATCTCCAACGCGGAGAACGACCTGGTGACGGTGATCTATCAGAAGATCGGCGGCACCACCCTGGCCCTGGATGAGCTGAACGAGGGGGACTGTCTCCACGATTTCGTGGGCCCCCTGGGCGTCCCCACGGAGGTGGAGGACCTGGGCCGGGTGGCCGTGCTGGGCGGCGGCCTGGGCTGCGCCATCGCTCTGCCCGTGGCCCGCGCTCTGCATCAGGCGGGCAACCAGGTGGACCTGATCGGCGGCTTTAAGACCAAGGATATCGTCATCCTGGAGGAGGAGATGGGCAAGGCCTGCACCGACCTGCACATCTGCACCGACGACGGCACCTATGGCTACCACGGCTTTGTCACCGGCAAGCTGGAGGAGTTGATCGCCAGCGGCGTGAAGTTTGACCACGTGTTCGCCATCGGCCCCCTGATGATGATGAAGTTTGCCTGCAAGCTCACCGAGAAGTATAACATCCCCACCACCGTGAGCATGAACCCCATCATGATCGACGGCACCGGCATGTGCGGCTGCTGCCGCCTGACCGTGGGCGGCGAGGTGAAGTTCGCCTGTGTGGACGGCCCCGATTTCGACGGCCATAAAGTGGACTTCGACGAGGTCATCGCCCGCAACGCCACCTATAAAGAGTTCGAGGCCAAGGCCAAGGAGCGGCATCTCTGCCGCCTGGGAGGAGGTGCCATGAATGGCTAATATGCAGATGAACAAGACTCCCATGAAGGAGCAGGACCCCAATGTGCGCAACGCCAACTTCCTGGAGGTGGCCCTGGGCTATACCCTGGACGAGGCCGTGAACGAGGCCAAGCGCTGCATCCACTGCAAGAACCCCGCCTGCGTCACCGGCTGCCCCGTGGGCATCCCCATCCCCGACTTCCTGGCCAAGGTGGCCGAGGGGGACATCGCCGCCGCCTATGAGATCCTGTCCAACGCCAACGCCCTGCCCGCCATCTCTGGCCGCGTCTGCCCCCAGGAGAACCAGTGCGAGGGCAAGTGCGTCCGGGGCATCAAGGGCGAGCCCGTGGCCATTGGCCGGGTGGAGCGCTTTGTGGCCGACTGGGCCGCCGAGCACGGGGTGTCCAACCTGGCCACCGCCCCCGCCAACGGGCACAAGGTGGCCGTCATCGGCTCCGGCCCCGCCGGTCTGACCTGCGCCGGGGAGCTGGCCCGCATGGGCTACGCCGTCTCGGTGTTCGAGGCCTTCCACACCCCCGGCGGCGTGCTCAGCTATGGCATCCCCGAGTTCCGTCTGCCCAAGGCCATCGTCCAGCGTGAGGTGGACAACCTGAAGAAGATGGGCGTGGATATCGAGCTGAACATGGTCATCGGCAAGGTCCTGACCATCACGGAGCTGTTTGAGCGGGGCTATGAGTCCGTGTTCATCGCCTCCGGCGCCGGGCTGCCCATGTTTATGAAGATCCCAGGCGAGTCCCTGGTGGGCGTGTATTCCGCCAACGAGTATCTCACCCGCATCAACCTGATGAAGGCCTATAAGCCCGATGCCGAGACCCCCATCCTCCACAACAAGAAGGTGGCCGTGGTGGGCGGCGGCAACGTGGCCATGGATGCCGCCCGGTGCGCCAAGCGCCTGGGGGCCGAGGTCCACATCATCTACCGCCGCTCTGAGGCCGAGCTGCCCGCCCGTGCCGAGGAGGTCCACCACGCCAAGGAGGAGGGCATCATCTTCGACCTGCTGACCAACCCCATCGCCATCGAGGGGGATGAGCAGAACCATGTGAAGGCCATCACCTGCATCCGCATGGAGCTGGGCGAGCCGGACGAGTCCGGCCGCCGCCGCCCCGTCCCCGTGAAGGGCAGCGAGTTTGAGAACCAGGTGGATGCGGTCATCATGGCCCTGGGCACCCAGGCCAACCAGATGAGCTATGCCGGGACCCCCGGCCTGGAAAAGACCCGGAAGGGCTGTGTGGCCGCCGACGAGAAGGGCTGCACCTCCTGCCCCGGCATCTTTGCCGGCGGCGATGCCGCCACCGGCGCGGCCACCGTCATCCTGGCCATGGGCGCGGGCAAGCACGCCGCCAAGTCCATTGACGAGTACATCAAGCAGAAGGGCTGATTTTTCAAATAAGCCGAAAAACAGCGCCGCCGCATGGAACAGACCATGCGGCGGCGCTTTCTCAAAAATAATTTCCAATTCTTTTTTGTGTTTCCCGCCCCCGCAGGGGGCGGGAAACACAAGAACGCAAATGGTTGGTTAAAGGCTGAAGTCCTCGTCGTCCAGATTCAGCCCGGCCATCTTCGCCGGGCGGGGCGGGGTGCGCAGCAGGGGGTCATAGCGGAAGGAGCGGCAATGGGACCCGGCGGACATTACGCCCTTTTTGGGGCAGACGATCTGGTCCTCGCCCAGGGGCTTTCCGTGGGCGCAGTAGGCGCAGCGTGGTTCGATCTTTCGTTGAAACAGGTTCATTGCGATACTCCCATCCGATGGCGGTATGTGGTGACATGCCTTCTCTTTTTATTTCGTGCTATCTATTATAGCGCAATCTTTTTGGCTTTTCCACTGCTTTTTTCCCGGGAAATACCGCCAGAGCCA
>URNZ01000017.1 GCA_900549405.1 uncultured Eubacteriales bacterium
TTGATGGTGAGGAAGTGAAAGAACTTCCCTTGGAAACTGAAACAACTGTCGAGACGGTGGTGCGGCTGGAGAGGAGGATTCAGTTATCCGAAAATTTCGAATAACTGCGTCTAACGAAAAAAGCTGCACTTGATAAGCCAGACCCGGAGAAGAAGCGCCGCCCATCACGCTTCTCCTCCGGGTCTTATCATTTTAGAACATATAAAGGATACTATATACCCCTGCGAAGATCATGGCTCCTCCTATCAGGAAGAAGAAAAAGCCGGCGAAATAGGGGGGACGGACGGGGTCCTCCTGGATGAGCTTGGGGTTGTTGGGGTCGTAATAGCCGGTGACGCAGGCCCCCACGGGGCGGCAGGTGTCCTGGCGGCTGGCGTATCGATAGGTCTTGCCGTCCACTGTGTACTCATAGGTGGGCAGATGGACGGTGGTGCAGCCCTCCAGGCGGGTGCCGTCCTCCTGCTCCTCCCAGGTGGTCATGGTGGACTTTTCAATGTGGACGATCTTCATGGGGGTGGTGCCGGTGTAGCGCTTGCGGTCACCTTCATAGGCCCGGAAGAGATTACGGCGGTGGAACACGCCCGCCGTGATCAGCAGCAGCCCCACCACAAGAAACACCAGATCTTCCATACTCGATTCCTCCCTTTTTCTGTTCTGTCCTCATTCTATCACGGGGCGGGGGAGGGGAACATTAACCAAAGGTTAGGAAGGCCGTTGGAGAAAAAGAAATGGACATTTGCCGCCGGATCTGAGAGAATGGAAAAAACGCGAAGGGGGAGACGGGAGCATGGACGAGGAGCTGGCCTATCTGGTGCTGTCGGTGGTGGAGGAGATACCCGCCGGGCGTGTGGCGACCTATGGCCAGCTGGCCCGGCTCATCGGGCGGGAGCGGAACGCCCGGCTGGTGGCAAGGGTGCTGTCCCACGCCCAGGAGTATGGCAGCTTTCCCTGCCACCGGGTGGTGGACCACAGCGGACGCATCGCCCCCGGCTGGCCGGAGCAGGCCCGTCTGCTGGCCCAGGAGGGCGTCCCCTTCCGGAACCCCACCCACGTGGACATGAAACGGGCGCAGTGGGAGGAGTGAGCTGGTCCCGCCCCACCTTTATAATTGACGGAAAAACGCAAAAATGTTAAAATGCAATACGTAAAAAATGGGGTTTTCTGCGACGAGATAGGCGTGGCGGGGAGAGAGACATCCCGAAAAGGTGGGCTTTCATGATTCAAATTGGCTTATGCGACGATGACCTGGCGATCTTGGGCCAGCTGCGGGTGCTGCTGGACCGCTATCGGGTGGAGCGGAACGCGGAGATCGCCACGGCGGCCTTTCAAAGCCCGCTGGAGCTGCTGGCAGAGATCGAGAAGGGGATGCGGTTCGACATCCTGCTGCTGGACGTGATCATGCCCGGGGAAAACGGCATCGACGCCGCCCGGGAGATCCGCCGGTATGACAACAACGTGAAGATCATCTTCCTCACCTCCTCCGCGGAGTTCGCCGTGGAGTCCTACACCGTGGGGGCCTATTTTTATCAGCTCAAGCCCATCTGGGAGGAGAGCTTTTTCCGCCTGATGGACTCGGTCATCGCCGAGTGCGAGAAGAGCAGCGGCATGAGCCTGATCCTCCGGTGCAAAAGCGGAATCACCCGGGTGGAGCTGGACAAGCTGGAATACTGCGAGGTGCTGGGCCACTCCCTGTGGCTGCATCTGGTGGGTGGCACGGTGCTGGAGAGCGTGGGGCGGATGGACCACCTGTGCGAGCAGCTGGCCGACCACCCGAATTTCCTGCGGGTCCACCGGTCCTTCCTCATCAATATGGACCATGTGAAGGCCATCGTCCCCAAGGCCATCACCATGGCCAGCCTGGCCGAGCTGCCCGTGCCCCGGGGGAAGTATGCTGAGCTGAAGGACCGGTATCTGGAGTATGCCTTCCACCGAAAGCAGGTGTTCCTGTGATCCTTTACATATGCAACACCGTGGCGGTGGGCCTGTTCGGCATCATCCTGTCCGCCGCCTTCTGCAACATCCGGTGGGACCGGAAAAACGTTCTGTGGATGGCCGCCGCCACCGTCGCCATCTATATCCTTCAGGCGGTGGTCTATTTTGGCATCGACACCATCCAGGGGCAGTATCTCTATCCCATCCACACCCACCTGACCCTGGCCATCGTGCTGTGTATCCTCAGCCGCCAGCGGCTGTGGCCGGTCATCTCGGTCCTCACGGCCTATCTGTGCTGCCAGCTGCGGCGGTGGCTGGCCCTGGTCATCGTGGCCGTTTTTAGCGGGGGAGACCGGATGCAGTACATCGCGGAGATGGCCCTCACCATCCCCCTGCTGATCCTGCTGCTGCGGGCGGCCCCGGCGGTGCGCTCCGTGTCCCGGTATTCCACCGCCGTCCAGTGCCAGTTCGGCAGCATCCCGGCCCTGTATTATGCGTTTGACTATCTCACCCGGGTGTACACCGACCTGCTGGAGAGCGGCTCTCCGGTGGTGGTGGAGTTTATGCCCTTTGTGTGTTGCGTGGCCTACATCATCTTTGTGGTACGCCTGTCGGCGGAGCAGCGGGCCAGGACCCACTTGGAGCAGCTGCAAAGCAGCCTGAATCTTCAGGTGAACCAGGCCGTGCGGGAGATCGAGGGCCTGCGGGAGTCCCAGCGGAAGACCCGGGCCTATCGCCACGACCTGCGCCACCACCTGCAATATCTGGACGCCTGTCTGGAGAACGGCCAGATCGACCAGGCCCGAAAGTATATCCGCTCCATCGACGCGGAGATCGAGGCCAGCCGCCTGACCGTCTATTGCGAGAACGAGGCGGCCAACCTGATCCTGTCTGCCTTTGCCGCCCGGGCGAAAAACCAGGACGTGTCCCTGTCCATCCACGCCCAGCTGCCCCATGTGCTGCCCATTGCGGAGAGCGACCTGTGCGTGCTGCTGTCCAACGCCCTGGAGAACGCCCTTCACGCCTGCGCCGGACTGGAGCACGGCAGCATTGTGGTGCAGACCTATGTGCAGAGCGAGAAGTTTTTCCTCCAGGTGGTCAACGACTGTCCCGGGCCGGTGCAGTTTAATCGGGGCGTGCCGGTGACGGACCGCCCGGGCCACGGCGTGGGGGTGCGCAGCATCTGCGCCATCGTGGAGCGGTATGGCGGAATATACAGTTTTTCCGTTCAAAACGGCCATTTTGTATTGCGACTTTCCCTGTGACTCGGGGCCGAACGACATTTCAGGGCATTTTCAGGACGTTTCGTGCAGAAGCGTCCTTTTTTATTTGCCGGGGGGCTATACTGTAGCCACAGTGCAAGGCACCGGAAAAAGAGAAAAATTTGGAGGAATTTATCATGAAAAGACTGCTTACCCTGACCCTGGCCCTGGTGATGTCCCTGTCCCTGACCGCCTGCGGCGGCTCTGATGACGACGCCAGCAGCAGCGATGTGAACGACGTGTCCACCAGCGTCTCTGAGCCCGCCGAGGACGGCAGCGGCGACGCCTCTGTCCCCGAGGGCCGCATCAGCGAGGAGAAGCTGGCCGAGCTGACCGAGGCCTATAACAACGTGGCCGTGCCCTATAACGAGATCGCCAACCTGGTGAATGAGAACGGCTGGATGGCCGACGAGCAGACCAACGCCGAGATGAACGCCATGAACAGCACCCTGGGCACCGTTGGCACCGCCCTGACCGAGGACATCTCCATGCTGGACGGCGTGGATGTGGACGCTCTGATCGCCGCCCTGAGCGACGAGCTGCCCGGCGCTCTGGCTGAGCTGAAGGACCGCGTCTCCGTGCCCTACGAGGGCTGATCGACCCATCTGAATGAAACGGCTGACTGTCCGGTCCTTATCCCGCGGCAGTCAGCCGTTTTGCATCAATACAGGAGGTAACATTTCATGACGATCCTAATTATCATTGTCCTTCTGGTGATCCTGGTGGCCGGGTGGGTCATGTCCACCCAGCGGCGGCTGGTGGTGATGGACGAGAACATCAACAACGCCATGAGCCAGATCGGCGTGCAGCTCTCCTCCCGCTTCGACGCGCTAACCGCCCTGTTGGATCTGGCCAAGGGCTATGCCGCCCACGAGTCCCAGACCCTGATCGAGACCATCAAGTCCCGCCGCAGCGTCATCACCGCCAAGTCCACCCCCCAGGACGTGCTCCAGCAGGAGGGCGTGATCTCCGAGGCCCTGGGCCGCATCTCCATGGTGGCCGAGCGCTACCCCGAGCTGAAGGCGGACAAGGGCTATGCCAAGTGCATGGACGCGGTGGACAGCTATGAGAAGATGGTGCGCACCAGCCGCCTCATCTATAACGACTCTGTCACCAAACTGAACCGGGAGATCCGTATGTTCCCCGTCAGTCTCATCGCCGGGATGCTGGGCTTCCGCCAGCGGGACTATCTGGAGGCCCGGGAAGACAAGGCCGACATGCCCAGCATGAAGTGATGAAGACCCTGACCCGACTTTTCGCGGCCCTGCTGCTGACGGCGGGGCTGTGCGCCGTCCCGGCGGGGGCGGCCAACCAGGTGGAGCGACTGACCACCGACGTGGCCCTGGAGCAGGACGGCTTGGCCCACGTGACTCAGGTCTTCTCCGCACAGACGGACGAGGGCACGGAGTTTTACATGGACCGGCTCACCTCCGGCGGGCTGACCTATGCCAACTTCGCCGTATCCGACGAGAACGGCCCCTACGCCGCAGAGAAAGCGGACAGCTGGGACATCGATGCGTCCTTTGAGGAGAAGGCGGGCAAGTGCGGCCTGCTGAACATCGACGGGGGCGTGGAGCTGTGCTGGGGCATCACCGACTACGGCTCCCACACCTACACGGTGTCCTATGATATCCAGGGCCTGGTGGGGGGCTATTCCGACGCCGACGGGCTGCTCTATCGCTTCATCGACCCGGACCAGGCTGTGTTCCCCACCGACGCCGACCTGACCATCCGCATGGCCGACGGCACGCCCCTGACCCAGGACAACTGCGGCATCTGGGCCTTCGGCTTTGAGGGGCAAATTCAGTTTGAGGATGGCGTCATCCACGCCTGGACGGACAGTCCCTTAGAGGGCAGCCAGTATCTGACGGTGATGACCCAGCTACAGTCCGGTCTGCTCCAGCCCCAGCGGGTGGAGGAGGACAGCTTTCAGACGGTGAAGGACGCCGCCTTTCAGGGCAGCGACTACACCGACCCGGAGGACGAACCCCTGACGGCCATGGACATCGTCTGGATGGTGGTCTCCCTGGCGGTGATCCTGGGCGGCATCTTCGGCATCTTTGCCCTGCTCCGGGCCAGGAAGAAGGCCAAGGAGAAGAAGCGGCTGGCCAAGATCGACTACTTCCGGGATGCTCCCAACGGCGGTGACCTGAACGTGTCCTATGCCCTGGGGCTGGGGCTGAAGGTCTGTACCGACGAGAGCTATCTGGCCGCCCGGGTGCTGCGCCTGGTCACCCTGGGCAGCCTGGAGCCGGAGCTGGAGCCGGGGAAGAAAAACCGGGCATCCATGCGCTTTCTCCGGGAGCCCCACAACGGCGACCCCTTTGACGAGGCCCTGTACACCTTTTTACAGGCGGCGGCGGGGGCGGACGGGGTGCTCCAGGACAGAGAGCTGGAGGATTTCTGCTATGATGACCGCCACGCCAAGACCTTAAGCGACATGCTGGAGAGCTGTCATCACCAGGGGGAGCTGACCCTGTCCCGCGGCGGCTGCCTGAAGGGAAACCAGTGCCGCCGGGCCAAGGACCTGACGGCCAGGGGTCAGCAGCAGCGGGACGAGCTGCTGGGCCTGAAGCGCTATCTGCTGGACTTCTCCCTGCTGGCGGAGCGGGACGTGAAGGAGACCTTCCTGTGGCAGGAGTATATGGTCTATGCCGCTCTGCTGGGGGTGGCCAAGCAGGTGATGGAGCAGCTGCGGCGGCTCTATCCCGGCCAGCTGGACCAGGTGGAGCAGTATCAGCGCTATCTTCAGAGCACGGCCCACTGGAACGCCTATCTGGCCGGCGCGGTGGAGCGCCAGCGGCAGGAGAGCCAGGCGGCCCGCTTTGGCGGCGGGGGCGGCATCGCCTCCCTGGGCGGAGGCGGCGGCGCTTCCGGCGGGGGCGGCATGGGCACCCGATGACAAAAGAGAGAATCAACCAACGAACCAACGGAACTTTAGGAGGAAACGATCATGGGATTATTCAGTAACAAGAAGAAGCTCTGCCCCATCTGCGGCAACCCCACCCCACGGCTGCTGCCCACCAAGATCGAAGGAGAGGCCATCTGCAAGGAGTGCGACGCCAAAGTGGATCTACCCGCCGGGGCCATCAACAGCATGTCCCTCACCGATTTCAAGCAGTATCTGGCCGCCTTTGAGGAGAACCAGGTCCTCCAGCAGGAGTTTCAGGAGACCTATCGCTTCAACATCGGCTTTTGGGGCTGCACCGTCTATGTGGACGAGGAGCACGGCCTGTTCCGCATGAAAGACGGCGCGGGCTGGGCCTTCCAGGGCAAGGATATCAAGTCCATCCGCATCTCCGAGGACAGCAGCCCCCTGTATGAGAGCGCCAGCGGCACCCTGAAGTGCTACGCCAGCCAGGTGCCCGCCCGGGTGGATGCCCTGTCGGCCCAGATCGCCCAGTTCCACATGGAAAAGCAGATGTTCCAGCGGCGGGAGGCCATGGAGGGCCTGCACCGGGCCGGACAGGAGACCCCGGAGGAGCGCCGGGAGCGGGAGCGGGACAACGACCTGTACCGCCCCAAGTTCGACGTGCCCGCCCCTGTGGAGAAGTTCCGCATCGAGATCAAGCTGAACCACCCCTATTGGAAGTCCTTTGACGAGAAAATTTCCGGCCCGGAATTTGACCGGGACTACCCCCGGGCGGCAGATTACATGAAGAGCTATCGGGAGCAGACGGAGGAGCTGCACCAACTGGCCAAAAAGCTGATGCACATGATGGACCCCAAGGCCGGTGAGACCCAGGTGGGCGGCGCTGCCGCTGCGGCCACCACTCAGTCTGCGGCCCAGACCGTGCCCACCGTGCCCGCCGACGCCGTGGCCGAGATCCAGAAGTATAAGGCACTGCTGGATGCCGGTGTCCTCACCGAGGAGGAGTTCACGGCCAAGAAGCGGCAGCTGCTGGGCATCTGAGCGGAGGGCGACCATGAAGATGAAGAAATATCTGTCCCTGCTTTTGGCCCTGGCCCTGCTGCCCAATCTGGCCGCCTGCGGCACAGAGGATACCTCTGCCGATGAGACGGGGGACGGCAGCTGGGCGGTATACTGGTATCTGTGCGGCAGCGACCTGGAGTCCCAGAACGGCTGCGCTACCGCCGACCTTTCTGAGATGCTGGAGGTCCAGCTGCCGGAGAACGTGAACGTGGTCATCGAGACGGGCGGGGCCAATGCCTGGCAGAACGAGGAGATAGACCCGAGCAAACTCCAGCGCTGGCTGTATAATAGCCAGGGCCTGCAGCTGCTGGAGGAGGAGGACGCCGCCGACATGGGCGACAGCCAGACCCTCTACGAGTTTTTGGACTATGCCAACGACAACTATCCCGCCGACCACGTGGCCGTCACCTTCTGGAACCACGGCGGCGGCAGCGTCAGCGGCGCGGCCTTTGACGAGAAGTTCGACTATGACTCCCTGACCCTGGACGAGATGTATCAGGCCTTCGACGCCGTGTGGCCCGCCGACCCGGAGGACCCCGCCCTGGAGCTGGTGGGCTTTGACACCTGCCTGATGGCCACGGTGGACGTGGCCTCTGTGTTCCAGAACTTTGCCAAATACCTGGTGGCCTCGGAGGAGGTGGAGCCGGGCAACGGCTGGCTCTACTCCGGCTGGCTGGGTGAGCTGGCCAAAGACCCCGGGATGGACGGGGCCGCCCTGGGCCGGGCCATCTGCGACAGCTTCTATCAGGGCTGCGAGGCAGTGGAGACCCAGGACCGGGTCACCCTGTCCGTCACCGACCTGACCCGTCTGTCCCCCCTGCTGGCGGCCTATGAGACCTTCGGTCAGGAGGCCCTGACCGCCGCGGCGGAGGACCCGGGCTTCTTTGCCCAGCTGGGCCGGGCCGCCGCCCAGAGCGAGAACTATGGCGGCAACACCCGGGAGCAGGGCTACACCAACATGGTGGACCTGGGCCATCTGGCCCGGCAGACCGCATGGATGCTGCCCTCTGCCCAGGACGTGTGCGACGCCCTGGCCGACTGCGTGATCTATCAGGTGGGCGGCCAGTACCGCAGCGAGGCCACGGGCCTGAGCTGCTATTACTCCTACAGCGGCGACCTGGACGACCTGAGCGGCTATCTGACCATGGGGGAGAGCACGGCCTTTAAGAATCTCTATACCTATGCCCTCACCGGCCAGCCGGAGGACGGGGACTATGTGTCCTCCCTGGGGATCGAGTCCCTGCCCCAGCTGCGCACCCTGGCGGACACAGACTGGGACGGTGCGCCCCTGGACGTGGACGAGAACGGCACCGCTTTCCTCACCCTGGGCCCGGATGCCCAGGACATCCTGTCCGGTATCGGCTTCTCCCTGTTCTATGTGGACGAGGAAAACGACCAGATGATGCTGCTGGGCACCGACAACGACATGAATGCCGACTGGGACAACGGCGTGTTCTACGACAACTTCCGGGGCGTGTGGGGGGCCATCGACGGCCACATGGTCTATATGGAGCTTGCCTACGACGGCGAGGACTATAACCTGTACTCCGTGCCCATCCTGCTCAACGGCGAGGCCTATAACCTTCAGGTGGCCTATGACTTCACCGCGGAGGAGTGGAGCATTCTTGGCGCCAGCCAGGGCCTGGACGACACGGGCATGGCCAGTAAAGAGCTGCGCCTGTTAGAGGCCGGGGACCAGATCACGACGATCTGGCAGATGTCCACCTACAGCGGCGACGACGACTTTGAGATGTACGCCGCCGAGGAGTTCACCGTCACCGACCAGACCGCCTTCAGCGAGACGGCCCTGCCCGACGGGAACTACGCCATGGTCATCACCATGCAGGACGCCGCCGGAAACGAGGCCTATTCCGACGCCGTCACCTTCCAATGCCAAAACGGCGAGATCACCACTACGGTCTATCAGTGATCGTTTCCAAACAACAAAACCCGGGGCACACGTTCCTATGAGCGTGTGCCCCGGGTTTTTCTCTGTGGTTTTGTGGGAGGGAACGCTTCCGCGTTCCCCCGTGGTCTTGGCTCTTTTACATATCAAGCAGACCGGCCCTCGTCCAGAGCCTTGACTTCGTCCACGGTCAGCAGTCGAACAGACTTGGCGATCTCTTCATAGGACAGTTTGCCCAATGTGAGCAGCATACGAGCAGTTTCAATAGAATTTTCTTTTGCAGCTGCATTTCTCATATCTTCCATCGCCTTGCACATAGTCGCAACTCCTTCCGTATCTTCTTTGAAATAGCGAACTCTGTCCGCCAGAATTTGATAGTGCATCTCTTCGGCGCTGGTGCAGGAAAAGTCGTGCATCAGCTGCCCGAGCGCCGTATCGTCTTTAATTTGGGCGTTTACATACAGGATATGCGATTCGTCCCCAAACAATGCGCCGGTTTCTCTGACCGTTCGATCAATGTGATAGATCGGGTGGCCATCGCCCAGCACATCATGCTCCGTGATGAAGATGACATAGGTCTCGTTCAGCTTTTCATATTCATCGCCGGGTTCGGTCACATTGGCGTCGAGCAAGCTGCTGTTGTACCGGGCGCGTTTCACACCAGCGCCTTTGTCGTTGCGCTGCACCTCGATATTATAGACGCGGTCCGCTTCATCCACAGCCAGAATATCCAGCCGCACGGAGCGTCCCTGTAAATTCTTAATATCGTGTTGGCTGTGTACGCGCTGTACGCGCAGATCAGTGCGCTGCAAGATGATCTAGAGCAGGAACTCGGCACAGGCTTTGTCCTCGAACACTTTGTTCATAAAATCGTCATCCAGCAGGCGCAGACCGCGCAGACGCTGGAGATCCTCTGCGTGCTTGCGGTCAAAATCTAAGTCGGACATCACTTCACATCCTATCTTGCCTATACTATAACATGGAAATACCAGCGGTTCAAGCTGCGTTTTTTGAACTTTTTTCAACCACTTGTTGAAGCGGAATATCAGCTCACCACGCCTCGGCAAGCAGAAAATCTGCAAGATGAACGATTTTGATGCCATTTTCGATGCCGGTGTCCATTTCGTTGAGCGTGACGACGTATTTGGGATAGTGGTCACGGATATCCATCAGGTTTCCTACCTCGCGGTCAGAGGCTGCGGGGATCTGAACGCAGACCTGTACATAGATCTTTTCATCCCGACGGGTTGCCACAAAGTCGATTTCCTTTGTGTCATTCTTGCCGATGAAAACATCATAGCCACGGCGCTTTAGTTCCAGAAACACGATGTTTTCCATCGCGCCGTCCAGCATCTTTCGGTTATAGCCCAGCAGAGCATACTTCAGCGACACATCGGAGAGATAATACTTCTCCTGTGTTTTCAAGATGCTCTTGCCTTGCAGATCATAGCGCTCACATGGATAGATAATGAACGCCTGCTCCAGCCAGCGCAGATAATTATAGATGCTCTCCACCGAAACTTTGCGGTGCTCACTTTTCAGGAAAGTAGAGATGGAGTTCGCGGAAAAGGTCTTGCCCATGTTCTCAATGATATACTTCACCACGCGGTCAAAAAGGTCTTGCTTGTTGATGCGGTGGCGCTTCACAATATCCCGGGAGACTACGGTATGATAAATGCCGTTGACAATTTGATAGGCACTCTGCTCGTCATAGTCACTAAGCGCAATGATTGGAAAACCGCCAAAGCGAATGTATTCCTCCAGCAGTTCCCGGCGGGACAAGGCGCTGTCTGCCTTAAAGTCCAGATACTCTTTGAAGGACAGCGTATAGACGGGAATGGAAACATAGCGTCCCGTGAGATAGGTGGATATCTCGCTGGACATGAGCTTGGAATTAGAGCCGGTCACGTAGATGTCGGCGTCTGCGCCCTCCAGCAAACTGTTGACTGCCCTTTCCCAGCCGTCGATTTCCTGAATCTCATCCAGCAGAAGGTAGCAATGGCCCTTTCCCTTCATGGCCTCGACCAACTCGTCATACATCTGCCTGGCGGTAATATTTTCGGAAATGTCCATCTCTGTGTACCGCTTGGAGATGATATGATCCTGGGGTATGCCCCGGCGCAGGAATTCCTCTTTCAGCATTTCAAAAATGGTAGACTTGCCGCAGCGGCGAACGCCAGCCAGTATCTTGACAAGGGGCTGGTCGATAAACGGCGCGATAGCCGCAATGTAGCCAGGTCTGTTGATCATAGTATCGCCTCCTTCATAGTTATTATTATAACCAAAAAAATCTAGATATACAACAAGTTTTTCTGGTCTAACCTTAAAAACTTTCAGACTGCTTAGAGACAACAAAAAGGACAAGTACATCTGAATGTCAGATCATACTTGCCCTTTACTCGTTTTTCTTGAGTTCTTTTTCGATTTCTATATGGCAGACCTCCTGAATTGCCTGCTCCATCATAGATGCAACCTCATCCACGGAGTGATCTGGTGCGCCATGGAGACGGTCCTCCTCGACAGCGAGCAGCTCTTCGCGCAGCTTCAGCATTTTTTCCCGTCTTGTGAACGAATCGATATCCATGACAACAAGATCGCCTTCGCCGTTCTTGGTTAGATAGACCGGTTCTCCGGTGGACTTGCACAGTTGGGCAATGGCGTTGTAGTTCTGGCGGATACTTGCACTCGGCTTAATATTCATAACTGCGCCTCCATATAGTCGTCTGATAACTATATTATAATGAAATAACGCTATAAAGCAACGGCCATTCTTTCACAATTTATAAAATTTTAGATGGATCGTGCTGGGGCGGCAGGAGTCAACTTATGTCGTTCTTCCACATGGACACAAAAATGCGGCCCACAAAAACTGTGAGCCGCATTCTGTGCAGTAGATTTTACTTGTTGAAATAACGCTTCAGCAGGCCCTCGAAAGCCTTGCCGTGACGAGCCTCGTCCCGGGCCATCTCATGGACGGTGTCGTGGATGGCGTCCAGGTTCAGGGCCTTGGCCTTCTTAGCCAGCTCGAACTTACCGGCGGTAGCGCCGTTCTCGGCGTCCACCCGCATCTGCAGGTTCTTCTCGGTGGAGTCGGTGACCACCTCGCCCAGCAGCTCGGCGAACTTGGCGGCGTGCTCGGCCTCCTCATAGGCGGCCTTCTCCCAGTACAGGCCGATCTCGGGATAGCCCTCGCGGTGGGCCACACGGGCCATGGCCAGGTACATACCGACCTCGGTGCACTCGCCCTGGAAGTTCTCACGCAGGCCGGCCAGGATCTCCTCGTCCACGCCCTGGGCCACGCCCACCACGTGCTCGGCAGCCCAGGTCTTCTCAGCGGACTGCTCCTTGAACTTCTCAGCGGGGGCCTTGCAGATGGGGCAGAACTCAGGGGCGGCCTCGCCCTCGAACACGTAACCGCAGACGGTGCAGACAAACTTCTTCATAATAATTTCCTCCTCATTGTTGAATATTTTGGTTGCTTTCTTCCTGTTTCATACATGTTTGGCATCTTCCATAGAAGGTCAGCTCGTGGCGCTCCACGGCCAGACCATATTGCTCGCTGACGTCGCGGGTGAGGGAGCTGTCCAGCTTGATGCTGTGCAGGTCGATCACCGCGCCGCAGTTGGTGCAAACAAAGTGACTGTGGGGAGCGGTGTTTCCGTCGAACCGCTCCTGCCCGTTCACCACGCCAACGCTCTGCACCTGTCCCTGCTGCTGGAAAAAGACCAGATTGCGATAGACGGTGCCCAGGCTTAGGTCGGGGTGGGTGGGCTTTAAGGTTTGATAGATCCACTCGGCGGAGGGATGACAGGTGGTGCTGCGGATGGCGTTTAAAATGGCCTCCCGTTTTTTGCTGTATCGGATCATCGGCTCCTCCTTATCAGTAATAACTCTTGTTTGTGTTTTGATAATAGCATATCGGCTCGGGTTTGTAAAGAGGTTTTTTCAAAAAAAGCAAAAAAATTTCGAGGCCGGATATCCGGTCCCGCATAAAATATAAACTTGCCATTCCGAGGAGCGAAGCGACGTGGGAATCCGCTCTTTCATCGAGCATTACGGATTGCCACGTCGGCCCGTTGGGCCTCCTCGCAATGACAGCGATCATTCTTTTCCCAGCCGCTTCAGAATGGCCCGCTCCAGCCTGTCGCCATAGAGCATACCCAGCACAAAAATCGCCGCCCCGGCAAGGCCGATCAGGACCATGGCCCACAGGGGAATGGTCAGGGAGGCCCCGCCCAGAGCGCTGGCAAACAGCAGCCCCCAGGGGCGGGTGACCAGGACCAGCAGAGCAAAACGGCCAAAGGGAATGGCCGTAAGGCCTGCCAGAATACACAGCACGTCATCCGGGAAGTAGGGCAGCAGAAAAGCCAGCGCAAGAAAGACCGTGGTTTTTTCCCGGATGACCTTCTGATATTTCTCGGACAGGCGGCGGCTGACCACTCGGTCGGCAAACTCCCGCCCCAGCGTCCGGGCCAACCAGAACACCAGCAGGGACCCTGCCGTCACCGCTCCATAGGTGAGGAAAAAGGCGCTCCAGGTGCCGAAGAGCAGTCCCCCGGCCGCCGCCGTCAGATTGCTTGGGATGGGGGCCAGCACCACCGACAGCAGCTGCACCACAAAAAAGGTCAGGTGGGAGTAGGGGGCGCTGCGGCTGATATAGGCCCGCAGGTCCTGTATAGAGGCGCAGGCGGCAAAAAAGCCGCTGCGAGATAAAAACAGCCCTCCCGCCCCCAGCAGGAGCGCTGTCAGGGCCAAAACGGCCCATTTCTTTCTCTGCTTTCTCATCCGTTTTGTAATGCGTTAGTCCAGCTCGATATCCAGCAGCACCGGGCAGTGGTCGCTGCCCTCCACGTCGCTTAAGATCTCCGCCCGGCGGATCTTGTCCCGCAGGCGGTCAGAGACAATAAAGTAGTCGATGCGCCATCCGGCGTTGTTCTGGCGGGCGTGGAAGCGGTAGGACCACCAGGAATAGGCCCCGGTGACGTCGGGATAGAGATAGCGGAAGCTGTCCGTAAAGCCGGAGGCGAGCAGGGTGGTCATCTTCTCCCGCTCCTGGTCGGAGAAACCGGCGTTTTTCCGGTTTGTCTTGGGATTCTTTAAATCAATTTCTTCATGAGCGACGTTCAGATCGCCGCAATAGATGACGGGCTTGGTCTTGTCCAGACTCATCAGATAGTCCCGCAGATCGTCCTCCCACGCCATGCGATAGTCCAGGCGCTTCAGGCCGTCCTGGGCGTTGGGGGTGTAACAGCAGACCAGATAGAACTGGTCATACTCCAGGGTGATGAGCCGCCCCTCGTGGTCGTGAACTTCCTTGTCCATGCCATAGGCGGCCTCCAAGGGCGGATGGGTGGTGAACACCGCTGTGCCGGAATATCCCTTTTTCTCTGCGGAGTTCCAAAACTCCAGCCAGCCTTCCCCCAGCTCCAGTTGGGCCTGCCCCTGGACCATCTTTGTCTCCTGAAGGCAGAGAAAGTCGGGGGACTCCCGGCGGAAGAAGTCCAGAAACCCCTTGTTCAGACAGGCCCGCAGGCCGTTTACATTCCAGGAAATCAGCTTCATAGAAATTATCCTCTTGCTGCAAAAGATTTTTGTCCATAATATTATACGCATCCCGGCCCTGCGCGGTCAAGAAGCGATTGCAATCTTTCGTCCGATTCGGTATAATAAGGGGGATTTTAGTCCGATATAAGGAGTGTTCATCATGCGTGAAATTTCTCTTCCTCAGGGTTACAGCTCCCCGCTGTCCATCTATGAGACGCAAAAGGCCATCGGTCTGCTCAAGCGTCTGTTCGAGGACAAGCTGTCCGGTGCTCTCCGGCTGCACCGGGTGTCCGCCCCCCTGTTTGTTTCTGCCAATTCCGGCCTGAACGACGACCTGAACGGCGTGGAGCGCCCTGTCTCCTTTGATATCAACGGCGTGAAAGAGACCGCCCAGGTGGTCCACTCCCTGGCCAAGTGGAAGCGCATGGCCCTCAAGCGCTATGACTTCCAGCCCGGCGAGGGGCTTTACACCGACATGAACGCCATCCGCCGGGACGAGGAGCTGGATGCCCTCCACTCCGCCTATGTGGACCAGTGGGACTGGGAGAAGATCATCACCCGGGAGGACCGGAACGTGGCCTATCTCCAACAGACGGTGAAGTCCATCGTCCAGGCCCTGGCCGACACCCAGTATTTCCTCCGCTCCGTGTTCCCCCAGCTGTCCGCACTGCCCCGTATGTCCACCGAGGTCACCTTCGTCAGCTCTCAGGAGCTGGAGGACCTGTACCCCGCTCTGACCCCCAAGGAGCGGGAGAACGCCTTTGTGAAGGACCACCCCGTCACCTTCCTCATGGGCATCGGCGGCAAGCTGCACTCCGGCAAGCCCCACGACGGCCGCGCCCCCGACTATGACGACTGGGACCTGAACGGCGACCTGCTGGTCTGGGACAGCGTGAACGGCCAGGCCCTGGAGCTGTCCTCCATGGGCATCCGCGTCAGCCCCGAGAGCCTGGACCGCCAGCTGACTCTGGCCGGCTGCGACGCCCGCCGGAATCTGCCCTTCCACAAGCAGCTGCTGGCCGGCGAGCTGCCCTACACCATGGGCGGCGGCATCGGCCAGTCCCGCGTGTCCATGTTCCTGCTGGGCAAGGCCCACATTGGCGAGGTGCAGTGCTCCATGTGGGACGAGGCCAACATCGAGGCCTGTAAGAAGGCGGGCGTGACCCTGCTGTGAGCGTAAACTCCGCCCCGGGCCGCCGCCAGGAGAGACCTGAGAGAGTCAAAAAGGGGAGACGGGGAGCGCCCGTCCCCTGGCTCATCGCCGTGGCCCTTATTCTGGCGGTCTTTGCCGGGTTTCTGTACTATCTGCTCCAGCCCGTCACCTTCACCTATCGGGGCATGACCATGGAGGCCGTCCCCGGCGTGGCGGTGAACCGCTATGACCCCGACGGGTTCTATACCGACGAGAAGGGCCGGGTGCAGTATACCAGCAAGGGAGCCTCCGCCCGGGCGGGCATCGACGTGTCCTATTCCCAGGGGGACATCGACTGGGCTGCCGTGGCGGCGGACGGGGTGGACTTTGCCATCATCCGCCTGGGCTATCGGGGCTATACCCAGGGTGCCATCCAGACGGACAGCTGCTTCTATCAGAACATCCAGGGGGCTCTGGATGCGGGGCTGGACGTGGGAGTATATTTCTTCTCCCAGGCCATCACCCCGGAGGAGGCCCGGCAGGAGGCCGACTATGTGCTCTCTCTGCTGGAGAGCTATCCCATCACCTGCCCCGTGGTCTATGACTGGGAGCCCATCACCTTTGCCGAGGGGGCCCGCACCGACCAGCTGGAGAACGAGGTGCTCACCCAGTGCGCCGCCGCCTTCTGCCAGCAGATCGCCCAGGCGGGCTATACCCCGGCGGTATACTTCAACCAGGAGATGGGCTATTTCAGCTTTGACCTGAAGGAACTCAGCCCCTTCCAGTTCTGGCTGGCCGAGTACGACAGCTACCCCAGCTTCTACTATGGCTTCACCATGTGGCAATACACCCACGAGGGCCGGGTGGACGGCATCCAGACCCCTGTGGACTGGAACCTGGATTTCAGCGGGCTGAAGCGGTAAGCAACACAAAACACGGACCTGCCGATCTTACTTGGCGGGTCCGTGTTTCTCTCTGTATATCAAACTGACCCTATAAAATTTTCTTAAATTGGTCCTTAAAACCATGCCACTTCAGGCGTAGAATAGAGGAAAATTTGAGAGAGATGAGTGATTTCTATGTCCGGTGTATCTGATCTGCGCAAGAGCCAGCCGGTGAAATGGCTGACCGTTACCGCCATGCTGATGGCCTTGAACATCGCCATGAGTTCCTTCGGCGTCCCCGTGCCCGGCGGGCACCTGTATCTGAACGACGCCGTCATCTGCACCGCCGCCATTCTGCTGGACCCCCTGGGGGCCTTCTTTGTGGGCGGTGTGGGCGCGTTCTTGGGTGACTTTTTCTTCTATCCCGCGCCCATGTTCGTCTCTCTGGTGACCCACGGGCTTCAGGCAGTGGTGGTCTCCCTGTGTGCCCACAAGCTGGCCAAGGAGCACCGGGGCCGTGCCGCCCTGGTGGGCGTGATTTTGGGCGTCATCATCAACGTGGCGGGCTATTCTGTGGGCCGGGCACTGGTGTATGCCACCCCCGAGGCCGCCATGCTGAAGTTCCCCTTCCAGGTGTTCCAGGCCGCCTTCGGCGCTGTGGTGTCCATGCTGCTGTGCTTCAAGGCCGGACTGCTGACCTTCTGGGACAAGTTTTCTCAGCGCTGAGTGATTTTCAAGAAAAGACCGCGGAGCGGGCGAGGGGCCTGCTTCGCGGTCTTGTGCTATCTTGTCATCTTGCTAACGGCACGGCTTTTTGCTATGCTTTTGGTGTGACAGATCAAACAACAACAGAACACAGAAGGTTTTGATCATGAACAGAGCAGAACAGACCAAGCAGACGTTAACGCAGCTTTATGGCCGGAGCGACAGCCCCATGGCGGGGACCGACCCGGAGTTTGCCGCCATCAAGACGCGGCTGATCTACGGCGAGGTGTACGCCGAGGAGAAGCTGAGCGCGAAACTGCGGGAGCTGGTGATCCTGGCCGTGGCCGCCACCAACCAGACCATGGACGAAGTGAAGCGCCACACCGCCGCCGCCCTGGCCGCCGGGGTCAGGCCGGAGGAGGTGCGGGAGGCCGTGTACCACTGCGCCCCCTACATCGGCCTGGGCAAGGTGGAAAACGCCGTGAATGCCATGGACCAGGCGTTTGCGGAGCGGGGCGTGGCCCTACCGTTGGAGAGCGGTCAGACCGTCACCGAGGAGAGCCGTCTGGCCGACGGTATCGCCGCCCAGAAGTCCATCTTCGGCGACCACATCGACGCCATGCGCTCCGCCGCCCCGGCAAACCAGAAGAACATCCAGGACTATCTGTCCGCCTATTGCTTCGGGGACTTCTACACCCGCAAGTTCCTGACCATCCCGGAGCGGGAGCTGCTCACCTTCGCGGTGCTCTCCGCCCAGGGGGGCTACGAGCCCCAGGTGAAGGCCCACGTGGGGGGCAACGCCGCCGTGGGCAACGGAAAGGAGACTCTGCTGGCGGCCCTGACCCTGTGCATGCCCTATATCGGCTTCCCCCGCACCCTGAACGCCCTGGGCTGCATCAACGCCGTCCTGCCCGAGGCCGAGGGCTGAGAGGGGCGCGCGCCATGGAGTACACCAAGCTGGGCCGCACCGACATTGAAATTTCCAAAGTATGCGTGGGCTGCATGAGCTTTGGCAAAGCGGGCACCATGCACGACTGGACCCTGGACGAGGGGGCCACGGAGGAAGTGGTCAAGCACGCCCTGGACGTGGGGCATCAACTTCTTCGACACGGCCAACGGCTATTCTGCCGGGACCAGCGAGGAATATCTGGGCCGGGCTTTAAAGAAGAACGTCAGCCGGGACAAGGTGGTCATCGCGTCCAAAGTTTACTTTCCCTTGGCGGCGGGACACCTCACCCGGAGGACCTGGACGGCGGACACCCTGCGCAGCCGGACGGACCGGGTGGCCATGGGGAAGTATGACCGGACGGAGGAGCAGGACATGCCCATCGTGGCCCGGGTGGCGGAGCTGGCGGACAAGCACGGGGCGAAGATGCAGCAGATCGCCCTGGCCTGGCAGTGGGCCAGAGGGGTGGCGTCCCCCATCGTGGGGGCCACCAAGGCCCGCTATCTGGATGACGCGGCGGGGGCCTTGGCGGTGCGCCTGACGGAGGAGGAACTCTCTTACCTGGAGGAACTCTATCGGCCCCACCCCATCGTGGGGGCCATCGACCACAACCCGCCCCAGGGGGTCATGCTGCTGGACCGGGTCTATCTGCCCCGGCTGGGGGTCTCCCTGGAGGAGCAGCAGCGCCAGCAGCGCAGACAGGAGCTGATCGTGGGCATGTCCCACGACCTGAAAAGCCCCATGACCTCTATCCGGGCCTATACCGAGGCCCTGTTGGACGGGGTGGCCCGGGACGAGGACGCCCGGAGCCGGTATTTGCGGACCATCCAGGCCAAGGAGCGGGACATGGAGGGGATGGTGGACCGGGCGCTGCTGGCCCGAGTAACGGCCAATCTGCTGGACAACAGCCGGAAATACGGCGGGCGGGAGAACGTCCGCGTGGCTATTTCCGCCCGGGCGGCGGGCAGGATCATCCACAGCCGGGGGTGGCGGCGCTTGCGGCACCAGAGAAGGGCCAGGCCGATGAGCAGGGCGAACAGGGTGCGGGTGCCCACGCTGAGGATCAGGCTGGCCATCGGCGCCCCGCTGCGGAAGGGGGAGAACAGCTGGTCCATGGGCATCACATAGGAGGACGACGCCTTGAACAGGCTGGCCAGTCCGAACACCGCCCCCAGGGCGGCGGCCTGCACAGGCCCCAGCAGACACCCGGCCAAAATGGGCGGGATATAGGCGAAGGTGATGGAGATGGGCTGCACATGGAGATAGCCCAGGAAGGTGAAGGACATCAAAAGCTCCACCGCGACCAGGGCGATGAAGAGATAGGTCTGAAATGAACTGCGGGATGGACGCGGCGCTGGCATAAAAACCGGCTCCCTTCTGAAACGTGGTTATATATTACACACTAGAATAGCCCATTTTGTGAAAAATGTAAAGATTTGTATCCGAGAACAGGCGCTTTTCTGATTTAGGAATAAAAAACCAGCCGCCCCAGTCAGGGGAGCGGCTGGTGGAAGAGGACTCAGTCCTTGTTCTTTTTCCTGCGGTCTGACAGGGTCAGAACGGCCAGTCCGGCGCCGGACAGCCCGGACAGAGCCAGCCACAGCAGGGCGGCGTCCCCGGTCTTGGGCACGTCGGCCTTGGGGACCTCCTCGTCGGGCAGGTCGGTGGTGGGGACGTCCTGGTCAGGGATGGGCTGCTCGGGGGCCACGTCCTCGCCGGGGCCGGGGTCCAGGGGAATGGGGTCCTCGGGGATGTCCACGGGGACGGGGGGCTTGGGGTCGTCGTCATCCCGTCCGCCGGGGCCAGGGCCGGGACCGGGATCAGCGGTATACTCCATGCCGAACTGCATCCCAAAGCCAAAGGCGGTGTTCTGGAAGGCGTTGTTGGTGGTCTCCCCGGCGATCCGGCCGGAGAGGGTATAGGTCCCATCGCCGGACAGGGCGTCGGCGACCAGCTTGTTCATGTGGGCGTGGTCCTTCATCCGGTCATAGAGGCCGACGCCGTTGACGGTGAAGTTCACGCCATAGTAGAAGTAGTAGAAGGCCTGGGCCACGGTCTGGCAAGTCTCCAACTCGCCGGGCTGATAGCCGTTCTGGTTGTCATAGTTGGTCAGGCGGGAAAATTCTGCGGGAGTCAGGTCCAGGAAGCTGTGGGCCAGTTCCGCGCCCTCGGCCCGCTGGCTGTTCAGATAGTCCAGATAGAAGGGAGCCAGATACTGCTGGGTAATTTCGGCGTCGGTCATGTCCTCACCCGCGCCATAGCCCTTTTCCTTCAGAAGAGCGCCGATGGCCTCGTCGCTGAGGGTGTTCCAGTCGGCACCCAGAAAGGCCAGGGCGTCGTTCACCACCCGGCGGGGGATGGCGCAGAAGTCGGTGCCGCCGTCGGGGATGGAGGCGGCGATCTCATAGCCGTCAAAGCCGGTGCCAAGGGAATCTCCACCAGTATATAGATCCACCGTGGCCGCAAAGGCGGAGTTGGACACATATTTGAAGTTTTTTCCGCTGTTGTCCACCAGCTTCACGTGGAAGTTCATCACGTCTCCGGGCTGGACGGAATTGTTGTCCAGGTGGGACATCTTATCCATCAGTTCGGCCAGGGCCTGGCTCAGGTTGATGTTGATCTTGTCGGGGGCGGTGCTGTCGATGGTGACGGTCAGCGCACCCTTGAAGGTGTGGGGCCTGCCGTCCACAGCGTAGACGCCGTCCAGGTCGGGCTGGATGCTCACGCCCTGGCTGGTGGGCTGATAGGCGGCAGTGACGGAGGGGATGGTGAGGTCGCCGTACTCGTTGTGCTTGAACTCCTGGGGCTTGGCCACGTACCACACGATGGCCAGCTTGCCGGAGGTGCCGCTCACCAGGCCGTGGTCCACCATGGCCTGGAGGTTCTCGTCAGTGGCTTCAGCACCATAGAGCACGCCAAAGTGGTCAGCCACATACTGCCGGGCATCTTCCAGTGTGCCCAGGGTAAAGCCCTCGCTGGCGGCTTCCGTCTCATCCTCGTCGAGCACAAATTCCTTCACGTCATCGGCGGTCCCGGTGTATTTACTACAGGGGACAAAGCCCACACAGGTCCAAACGTGGCTGGTGTTCTGGTTGGTGACGGATTCACCAATCTCACTGTTTTTAAAGCCGTTATCACGGGAGAAGATAGAAGCAAAATCGAAGGTGCCGCCGGGCATGTTCTCCAGAGAAGCGGTTTTGCTGGTGGCGGTGAGTAAATTGCGGCTGGGGGTGGGCGCGGGGTAGACTGCGGCGTTCAGGCCCACCAGACTGATGCCGCTGCCGGTGACGGGGAACTTGTTGATCCGAACGGTGGCGGAGACGGGGAAGTCCTGGGTCATGTCGCCCATGGCAAGCGTGACCGTTCCAGTCACTGTGACAGTATCGCCGGGGTGGGTGGAAACCATCGTTTCATCGCCGGTGCCTTGGGTAGTAAGCATCTTAAAGTTCACGCCGCTGTTGAAATTGACGCTGGAAATAGAGACGATTTTTGTGTCGGGGTCATATTTTGCTGTGCTGCTGCTGAGGTAGGTATTATCTAAGATGTGCTCATCAAATTGGACAGAAGCACTGCACTGAAGGGGAAAACTCTTGAACAGAATAGAATTGAATTTCAGCCTGAAATAGAGGGGCGCGCCGGAGTTGGTCCGGGGCTGCTCATTCCGATAATTCTTGTCAGTGGGGATCAGGGAGATATCCACGCTGTCCACAATGTCGTTCCAGGTGTCTTCGGCAGACAGGGTCTCGCTGTACTTGGCCTTGCAGGTCTGGCAATCATAGGTCATGGTGCCCTCGTAGGTTTTACTGTTAATGCCGGTCAGCTTGCCGGTGAAAGTCCCGGCGCAGGGGACTTTGCCGGTACCATCGCAGTCGGTGCAGGGCGTACCCTCCTGGACTGTGCCGCTCCCATCGCAGGCGGCGCAGTCGATCCGGTCATGCGCATGGGTGGATGTGTCCTCCTCCTCCGCGAACGCGGTCACGCCCAGCAGGCTCATAACCAGACTGAGCGCTGTGACCAGGGCAAGCAGCTTTTTTCGTTTTCGTTTCATGGGTTCTGCGCTCCTCTCATGATTTCTGAGAAGAGTATACGCACAAAACGGCTGCGAAACTGGTCGTATCTTGAGATATTATACAAGATTTTTCCAAAACAAAACCACCCGCAGACCGAAAAAAACCGGTCTGCGGGCGAAAAACATGGGAAGAAGTTGGGGGGGTTAGTTCCAGAAGTCGGTCTTTTCCTTCAGACCGATAGACGCGGCCTTGAACGACGGGTCCTTGCCAGCTTTCTTTTGTGCCAGATAGTCGTTCAGGGCCCGCATGGCGGTGCCGCCCAGGATCAGGATCACGGGCAGGTTGATGAGGGCCATCACGCCCATCAGCACGTCAGCCAGGTCCCACACCAGGCCGAACTTCATCTGCGCGCCCATAAAGACCACCAGACAGGCGACCACCCGGAACAGGTTCATGGGGGCCTTGCCCAGGGTGTGCCCGGCGATGTAGTTCAGGCAGCCCTCGCAGTAGAACAGGTTGCCCAGCAGGGTGGTAAAGGCGAACAGCAGCAGGGCGAAGGTGATGAAATAGGGGCCAACGGGGCCGAAGGTGGTGGACAGGCTGGCCTGGACAAAGGGCGCGCCCTTCAGCTCCTCAGAGGGGATGATGCCGGTGCACAGGCACATCATGGCCGTGGCGGTGCAGACCAGGATGGTGTCGATGAACACGGACAGCATCTGCACCAGGCCCTGCTTCACGGGGTGGGAGACGTTGGCTGCGGCGGCGGCGTTGGGGGCGGAGCCCACACCAGCCTCATTGGAGTAAAGGCCCCGCTTGATGCCCTGCATCACGGCGGAGGAGCCGAAACCGGCGGCACCGCCGAAGATGGCCTTCACGTCGAAGGCGGCGGAGAAGATGCGCTGGAGCACCTGGGGCAGCATACCGATGTTCAGGATCATCACGATCAGAGCCATGATGATGTACAGCACGCCCATCACGGGCACCAGCACGCCGGTGACCTTGACGATGCGCTTGCCGCTGCCCATGATGCACACGCCCACCAGAATGGCCAGCAGGGCCCCGCCGATGACGGGGACCAGATTGACAGAACGGCCCATCAGATCGACGGTGTGGCCATAGAAGCTGTAGTTGGACATGCTGTCGATCAGGTTGAAGGAGGCCAGCATGTTAAAGCCGCCGGCGTAGGTGGCGATGAGGGCCACGGCGAAGACCACGCCCAGGAAACGACTCTTCAAAGCGGCCTGGATATAGTAGGAGGGGCCGCCGTAGCTGCCGCCGTGCTCGTCCCGCTTCTTATAGATCTGGGCCAGGGTGCTCTCCACAAAGGCGGTGGCCCCGCCAACAAGGGCGATGAGCCACATCCAGAACACGGAGCCATAGCCGCCGATGGCGATGGCGTTGGCCACGCCCACGATATTGCCCGTGCCCACCCGGCTGGCGGTGGAGACCATCAGCGCCTCGAAGGCGGAAACGGCGTGCTTGTCGTCCGACTTCTCGCTGACCACCCGGATAGACTCCCCCAGCAGGCGCAGCTGGACGAATTTGCTGCGGCAGGTGAAGTAAATTCCGGCGGCCAGCAGCAGGATGATGAGCAGATAGCTGTACATAAAGTTGCTGATGTTGGCGATGAGCCCGGCAAAGCCCGCGTACAACGCATCAAACATGAAAAATTTCCTCGCTTTCTCTCTCTTTATACTTTCTTAATGATAGCATAGTTTCTGTCATTTGAACAGCGTTTCTGGAAAATTTGAAGGAGGGCCTGCAATTTTGTGAAAAGTCCCAAAAGAAAAGGCCGCCCCAGCGGGCGGCCTTCTGTCACTTCAAAGCGTGTGTTTAGTTCTCAACCCCGGCGGCGGCCATGACCAGGCCCAGCACCCCGGCGGTCTGCTCGGACCAGTCGGTGTTCACGTCGGCGCACCCGGCCTCGTTCAGCAGTTCCTCAGCGTCGTCGCTGAGCAGGACCTGGCAGTCGGCATTCACCAGGCCCAGCTGGGCGGCATACTCGGCGGCGGCGCTCTCGTCACCGGAGACGGTGTTCAGCATCTCGCTGACGATGACGTCGATCTCCTCCTGGCTCAGGGTGCTGGAGGAGGCCCAGTTCAGCAGGGCGGCGGCATAGGGCACGGCCTTCAGGGAGCTTCCGGCGCTGCCCACCTCCACGTTGCCCTTGATGTCCACCAACAGGGCGGACAGAACGTCGGCCTGCTGCTGTTTACCGTCGTTCTGGGCGGAGGAGCTGGAGGTGCTGGAAGAGGTGGAAGAACTGGTGCTGGAGGAAGTGCTGGAGGAGCTGCCCCCCTTGCTGCCGCAGGCGGCCAGGGAGAGCATCATGGTCCCGGCCAGGGCGGCGGCGGCCAGACGGCGGAGAACACTGCGATGCAAATTCATGTACATAAATCATACCTACTTTCTGAAAATACGGTGTGGCGTCGGGAGACGTCACCCCAGGGCCACGTCCAGCATCATCATGACGCTGAAGCCCAGGGCGAAGAACACGGTGCCGATGTTGGAGTGCTTGCCCTGAGACATCTCGGGGATGAGCTCCTCCACCACCACATAGAGCATGGCGCCCGCGGCAAAGCTGAGGAAATAGGGCATGGCGGGGACGATGCGCTCCGCTGCCAGAATGGTCAGCAGCGCGCCCACAGGCTCCACCGCCCCGGACAGCACGCCCCCGGCAAAGGCCCGGGACTTTTTCAGCCCCTCCGCCCGCAGGGGCATGGAGATGATGGCCCCCTCGGGAAAGTTCTGAATGGCGATGCCCAGGGACAGGGCCATGGCCCCGGCGGCGGTGATCTGGGCACTGCCGGACAGATATCCGGCGTAGACCACGCCCACGGCCATCCCCTCGGGGATGTTGTGCAGGGTGACGGCCAGCACCATCATGGTGGTGCGCTGAAGCTGACTGGCCGGACCCTCCGCCTGGCCGCTGTTCTGGTGGAGGTGGGGGACCACATGGTCCAGCAGCAGCAGAAACAGCACGCCGATCCAAAAGCCGATGAAGGCCGGGAGAAAGGCCAGATGGCCCATGGCCGAGGCCTGGTCAATGGCGGGGATGAGCAGGCTCCACACCGATGCGGCCACCATCACCCCGGCGGCAAAGCCGGTGAGGGAGCGCTGGACCATGTCGCTGAGAGAGCGGCGCATGAAAAATACGCAAGCCGCCCCCAAAGATGTGCCCAAAAACGGGATCAAAAGCCCGAAAAAAGTTGCATTTTCCTGGGAAATATCTGTCACTCCTTTCACTGGAATGGCATTGTAACACAAGTTCCCTGCAAATGCAACGGGAAAATGGGCTGCACTCCGTATTCATGTCGCCTTAATGAAAAGATAGCGAATTCGCTATTGACTGATAATAGCAAATTTGCTATCATAAAATCAGAAAAGGAGTTATTTGCAATCGAGCCGCTGCGCTAAGCGGCTTTTGTTCGGAGGTGTGCTTATGGCGAACACGGTAGACTATTATCTCTCCAAGGGCTTTGACCGCCTGGCGGCGGAATACTTTGCCTCCGGCAGAAAGCGGATCATCGGGGTCAGCGCCAACGACGACTTCACCCTGACCATCCGCTTCGACAACGGGGAGCAGCGGCTTTACGATATGCGGCCCTATCTCAAAAAGGGCACCGTGTTCGAGCCTTTCGCCAAGTTAGAGAACTTCCGCCGGGTCTATGTGGACGACACCCACGCCATCGCCTGGGACATCGACCCCAACGTAGACAGCAAGAAGGTGTGGAGCAATAAAGTGGACCTCAGCCCAGACAGCTGCTATCTGGACAGCGTTCCCATCGGGGGTGTATCTCGTGCCTGAAAGCTGTGCAGCCATCATTGACCGCCTGATCGAAGAGCGCCACCACCAGGGCCTGTCCCAGAAGGAGCTTGCCGCCGCCGCTTCCCTCACCCAGTCCGTCATCGCCAGACTGGAGAGCAAAAAGGCTACCCCGCAGCTGGACACCCTCCTAAAAGTCACCGCCGCCCTGGGCTGTTCCCTAGAGATCGTTCCAGCAACCGAATGAAATTATAATCAGTAGCTGTCACCCTTCACTCTAATTATATGGACTGAATCAAATGAATTTCACGATGTTACCGCTACAAGGAATCAGATGGGACGAACAAGAAGTCTTGTTGGGAAGTGCAATGGAAGCTGTCGAAGCAAAATTAGGACAGCCGGATATTGTCGATCAGTCGCTCTACTACTTTGACAGTGAATTGCGGTTTGATTTTTCTGAGAAAGGTAGACTGGAATTCATAGAATTTTTAGGGGGATATTATGGAAATATTCAGCCTATTATCTATGGAATTCAGGCTTTTCAAGTAAATGCAGATGAGTTATACCGCATCTTAGCAGATCACAATACTGGCAATATCATTGACAATGAACACGGATATTCGTTCGCATTTCCTAACATCGGAATTGGAATTTATCGGGAATCTATACCTGGCAATGTTAGTGATCTAATAAGCGAACTAGAAAAACTAGGTATCAATGTTGCTGGAAATTCTGACGTCAAAGAAGAACAATTAAAATCTTCACATTGGGCAACGATCTCTTTAGCGTCCTCAAACTACGCTTGGTAAGCAAAGAAAAAAGATGAACTATATGGGGACGGTTTCTGGATTTGGGGCCGTCCCCATGATTATTTGTTGTATCCCGCCGAAAAGAATGGTATAATGATACCAACTTCCCCGGGTGCTGCCGGGGGAAAACGAAATGAGGTTAAGAACATGACATATAAAGAGGAATTCATCACCTTTATGGTGCGCTCCGGCGTGCTGACCTTTGGGGACTTTACCACCAAGAGCGGGCGCAAGACCCCCTATTTCGTGAACACCGGCAACTATAAGACCGGGGCCCAGGCCGCCAAGCTGGGGGACTACTATGCCGCCTGCATCCAGGAGAACATGCCCCAGGGCATCACCTGCCTGTTTGGGCCCGCCTATAAGGGCATCCCCCTGGCCGTGTCCGCCGCCGCCTCCCTCTACCGCAGCTATGACCGGGACCTGCCCTATTGCTTCAACCGCAAGGAGGCCAAGGACCACGGCGAGGGCGGCACGATGGTGGGCTATAAGCCCCAGGACGGGGATGACGTGGCCATCGTAGAGGACGTGGTTACCGCCGGCACCGCCGTGCGGGAGTCCATCGAGCTGTTCAAGCATGTGGCTGACGTGAACATGAAGGCCCTGTTCGTCTCGGTGGACCGGATGGAGCGGGGCACTCGGGACTGCTCTACCCTGGACGAGCTGCGCCAGGACTATGGCATCAAGGTGTTCCCCATTGTCACCGTGCGGGAGGTCATCGACTTCCTCCACAACCGCCCTGTGGACGGCAAGGTCTATATCGACGATGACATGAAGGCCAAGATGGAGGCCTATCTGGAGCAGTACGGCGCAAAGCAGTAAAAAAGCGGGAAAGAAATCCATCAGAAAGGGAGTCGGTCCACCATGCCAGGACACAGCGGGCACAGGCAGCGGGTCAAAACAGAATTCCTGGCCCGGGGCGTGGAGGGCTGGTCCGACCACCGCATTCTGGAGCTGCTGCTGTTCTACGCCATCCCTCAGGGGGACGTGAACGAGCTGGCCCACCGGCTGGTGGACCACTTCGGCAGTCTGGCCGGGGTGCTGGACGCCCCGGCAGAGGAACTGAAAAAAGTCCCCGGGGTGGGGGAGCACACGGCGGTGCTGCTGAAGCTGGTGCCCGCCATCGGCGGACGGTATCAGGAGCAGCGGGGCGCGCCGGGGCAGATCATCCACAGCCCGGAGGAGGCCGCCGCCGTGCTGTCCCCCTATTTCTTTGGGGCGGCCAACGAGATGGTCTATATCCTGTGCCTGGACGGCAAGGGCAAGGTGCTGGGGGTGCGCAAGGTGTCGGAGGGCAGCATCTATGCCTCTGACATCAACATCCGCCGCATTGCCGAGGCGGCCATGAGCCTGCGCTCCGCCGGGCTGTATCTGGCCCACAACCACATCAGCAACCTGGCCTTTCCCTCCGCCGCCGACTGGCAGACCACCGACGTCATCCGCTCCGCCCTGGCCGGGGTGGGGCTGGAGCTGATCGACCACCTGATCTTTGTGGACGGGGACGTGCTGTCCCTGAACCAGTCGGAGTCGGGCGGCCACAGGCCGGTCTATGAACTACTATAGAAGCGTTTTTGATTTCGCTCTCCTTCCCGGGTGGGAGGGGGAGCGAAGTTGTTCTTGCATTAGAACATTGGTTCTGATATGATGGACATACTACAATAGCAGCAGCATCGCCGCCGCGGCGGGAAAACGGAGGAGAACATGGCAAAATTCCAGGTGGTTTCGGAATACAAGCCCAGCGGGGACCAGCCCCAGGCTATTGAGGCCCTGTCCAGGGGTATCGAGATGGGGCTGGACGAGCAGACGCTGCTGGGCGTCACCGGATCGGGCAAGACCTTCACCATGGCCAAGATCATCGAGCAGGTCCAGCGTCCCACCCTGGTCCTGGCCCACAACAAGACCCTGGCCGCCCAGCTGTGCGCCGAGTTCCGGGAGTTCTTCCCCAACAACGCGGTGGAGTATTTCGTCAGCTACTATGACTATTACCAGCCTGAGGCCTATATCCCCCACACGGACACCTTTATTGAAAAGGACTCGGCCATCAACGAGGAGATAGACCGCCTGCGCCTGTCCGCCACCGCCTCCCTGCTGGAGCGGCGGGACGTGATCGTGGTGTCCTCCGTCTCCTGCATCTATGGCCTGGGCGAGCCGGAGGACTTCGCGTCCATGATGGTCTCCCTCCGGGTGGGGGCCACCCTGGAGCGGGACGAGCTGCTCAAGCGTCTGGTGGCCATCCGGTATGAGCGCAACGACATCGCCTTCGAGCGGAACATGTTCCGGGTCCGGGGGGACACGGTGGAGGTGTGGCCCGCCTATTGGAAGGACACCGCCATCCGGGTGGAGTTCTTCGGGGACGAGATCGACCGCATCAGCGAGATCAACGTGGTCACCGGCTCCCCCATCCGGCGGCTGACCAACATCCCCATCTGGCCCGCCACCCACTATGTCACCCCCAAGGACAAGATGGACGCGGCCATTCAGGAGATCTATAAGGAGCTGGAGGAGCGGGTGGCCTTTTTCGAGAGCCAGAACAAGCTCATCGAGGCCCAGCGCATCAAGCAGCGCACCATGTACGACGTGGAGATGATGCAGGAGCTGGGCTATTGCTCCGGCATCGAGAACTATTCCCGGGTCATCGAGGGCCGCCCTGTGGGTTCGCCCCCCCACACCCTGCTGGACTACTTCCCCAAGGACTTTGTGCTGTTCATCGACGAGAGCCACGTGACCCTGCCCCAGGTCCGGGCCATGTACAACGGGGACCGGGGCAGAAAGACCACCCTGGTGGACTATGGCTTCCGCCTGCCCTGCGCCTATGACAACCGGCCCCTGAAATTTGAGGAGTTTGAGCAGCGGGTGAACCAGGTGGTCTATGTCTCCGCCACCCCCGGGGAGTATGAGCGCACCCGGTCCGGCCAGATCGTGGAGCAGGTCATCCGGCCCACCGGCCTGCTGGACCCGGAGATCCAGGTCCGCCCGGTGGAGGGCCAGATCGATGACCTGATCGGGGAGATCAACGCCCGCACCGCCAGAAATGAGCGGGTGCTGGTGACCACCCTCACCAAGCGCATGGCTGAGGACCTGACCGCCTATCTCCAGGGGGCTGGCATCAAGGTCCGGTATATGCACCACGACATCGACGCCATGGAGCGCATGGAGATCATCCGGGACCTGCGCCTGGGCACCTTCCATGTGCTCATCGGCATCAACCTGCTGCGGGAGGGCCTGGACCTGCCGGAGGTGTCGTTAGTCGCCATCCTGGACGCGGACAAAGAGGGCTTTTTGCGCAGTGAGACCGCCCTCATCCAGACCATTGGCCGGGCCGCCCGAAACGCCGGGGGCCAGGTCATCATGTACGCCGATTCCATCACCCCGTCCATGCAGCGGGCCATGGACGAGACCCAGCGCCGCCGGGAGAAGCAGGCGGCCTATAACCGGGAGCACGGCATCGTGCCCAAAACGGTCATCAAGTCGGTGCGGGACCTGCTGGACATCTCCGCCCAGTCCGACGAGACCGACTCCCAGGCCCGCAAGGGCACCGCCCCCGCCCTGACCAAGCAGCAAAAGGCCGCCAAGATCGCCGCGCTGGAAAAGCAGATGAAAGAGGCCGCCAAAATGCTGGAATTCGAGCTTGCCGCCGCCCTGCGCGACCAGATCATCGAACTGCGGGGGAAATAAGATTTCAGAAACCGAGGGAATACCATGGCAAAGCAAAAAGATGAAAAGACCAATGTGATGCGGGTTTTGGAGCAGAAGAAGGTGGCCTATACTGCCCACACCTATCCCCACGAGGAGGGGGTGGCGGTGGACGGCGTCACCGTGGCCCGGTCTATGGGCCAGGACCCGGAGTGCGTGTTCAAGACGCTGGTGGCCCGTGGGGCCTCCGGGGGCTATTATGTGTTCGACATCCCCGTGGGGGACACCCTGGACCTGAAAAAGGCGGCCAAGGCGGTGGGGGAGAAGTCCATCGCCATGATCCACCAGAAAGAGCTGCTGCCCCTCACGGGCTATGTCCACGGGGGCTGCTCCCCGGTGGGCATGAAGAAGCAGTTCCCCACCGTTTTCCACGAGACGGCGGAGATCATCGACACCATCACCGTCTCCGCCGGGAAGATCGGCTATCAGGTGGAGCTGGCCCCCGCCGACCTCATCGCCCTGGTGGGGGGCAGGACGGCGGACCTCACCGTGTAAACCAAACCGGGTGACCGGGGCGTATCAACAACAGAACAGGAGGGTATACCATGGAAAAGAGAGAACCGTGGGAAAAGAAGAGCCCGTTTTCGGCCCTGAGCGTCTATCAACGCATCCTGCTGCTTTTGCTGATCGTGATGATTGCAGCCTTTACCGGCCTGGCGTTCTGGTTCCAGAGCCACCCGGGGCTGGTCTGCGTCGGAATGGACGGCAAAAAGGCCCTGCTGGTCCGCACCCAGGCGGGGGAGACCGTCCGCTACTCCGGCAAGCTGGATGGACAGAACGCGGAGTTCTCCGTCACCGGGGACACCGTCACCTACCGCTGGAGGGAGGAGACCTACGGCCCCTATCAGGTGAAGCGGGACCCCACGGCCCGGCCACCCTACGACCCGGAGGACCCCTGGCCCAGCGGCCAGATCGGGGTGGAGGTGCGCCGGGAGGGTACGGTGGTCTTTCGGGGCGGCTATGCCTCCCCAGGCCGGATGTTAAATGATTATTGGTCCAGAGGTCTGGTGTGGGAGGACGGCACCGACTATGACGATTGGACACCGGGCATCTATGCCACCACCTCCACCGGGGAGATCGTGGGCGTCACCACTTCGGCGGATTACCACACCGTCCACCAGCCCCAGCTGTACAACGTGATCCAGCTGGTCATGGGACCCCGGCTGTCTCAGCGGGGGAGCTGGACCGACTATGTCAAGGCCACGGCCCTGGCCCTCTTCACCGTGCTGTATGTGCTGCTCTATAAGCAGCTGCTCCAGGCCAGGATGAACTGGCTGGTGAAGGACGGGGAGCAGGCCCAGCCCTCGGACATTTCGGTGGCGGCCGCCCTGGTGGCCATGCTGCTGCTGACCGGGGCGACCCTGTTCAGCTATCTGCTCCCCCTGACCAAATTGACCCCGGTTTGGTAGATCAAAACGACTCCCCCTGACGGGGAAAAGGAGAAGACCAATGCACACTCATATCACAGTCAAAGGCGCGCGGGTGAACAACCTGAAGAACATCGACGTGAGCATCCCCCGGGACAAGCTGGTGGTGCTCACGGGGCTGTCCGGCTCGGGCAAGTCCTCCCTGGCCTTTGACACCATCTATGCCGAGGGACAGCGGCGGTATGTGGAGTCCCTCAGCTCCTATGCCCGCATGTTCCTGGGCCAGATGGACAAGCCGGACGTGGACTATATCGACGGCCTGTCCCCCGCCATCTCCATCGA
>URNZ01000018.1 GCA_900549405.1 uncultured Eubacteriales bacterium
GCGGGCTCGTTCTTGGCCAGGATGATGCCGTGGCGGCTCTCCGGGTCGCCGCACACCGCCACGGGCAGGTGGCGCAGCTCCGGGTGGTCCAGTAGCTCGGCGGAGGCGTAAAAACAGTTCAGATCGCAGTGAAAAATGATCCGGTCCACAGCCCAGCGCCCCTTTCCCATCGGTTTGGTAAGGCCATTATACCGGTTCCTGTCCGAAAAGTCAAACAGATGTTCTAAATTAACAAAAGAAACAAAAATGACCGGGAAACTATTTCAAAATTTCAACGGATATGCTATACTGGGCGAAGAAAGGAAGTGCATTGTCCCATGATCACGGAGAGAGATTTTTGGAACCACCGCTCCCAGAATTATGACGAGCAGATCGGGCCCCAGTATGAGCGGGCCTATCAGCTGACGGCGGAGCGGACGCTGGCCTATTTAAAGCCGGAGGACCGGGTGCTGGACTTTGCCTGCGGCACGGGTATTGTCACCCTGGAGGAGGCCCCCCACGTGAAGTATATCCGGGCCATTGACATCTCAGACGAGATGGCGGCCAAGGCCAAGCAGAAGATGATCGACCACGGCGTGACCAACGTAGAGGTCACCCAGACCGACCTGTTTGACCCCTGCCTGGAGCCGGACAGCTTCGATGTGGTCACTGCTTTTAACGTGCTGTGCTACGTGGAGAACAGCGACGCCGTGCTGACCCGCATCAAAAGCCTGCTCAAGCCCGGCGGACGCTTTTTGTCCGCCACCGACTGTCTGGGGGAGAAGCTGACGAAAGTGGGCGTGAAGAAGTGGTTCAAAAGCCACACCGGCTCTATGCCCTACGTAGCTTTCTATAAGATGAAGGAGCTGGAGCGGCGCATTGCCGACGCGGGCTTTACCGTGCTGGAGCGCGAGAACCTGTTCCCCGCGCCGCCTAATCTGTTTGTGGCGGCCCAGAAGAAGTAAGTGAGAGAAAAAACCGCCGCTGGAGCAACGCTCCGGCGGCGGTTTTTGTAATGCTGGTTTCCTTGTCAGGCCTTCTGGGGCGCGGGCTTGCTCCAGCCCTCGCCGTGGACGATGTAGCGGGACACGGTCTTATAGAGCAGGAAGGTGACCACGGAGTTCAGCCCGGCCTTCAGCAGGTTGAAGGGGAGGATGCCGGGCAGCAGCAGAGCGTCCACCGCCTCGGTGGGCCAGCCGGTGAAATAGGGGGTGATGATGTGGTTGGCGGGCATCATGATAAAGCCCATGGCCAGGGTGCCCAGCAGCAGGCCCAGCATCCCGCCGGAACGGGTGCGGCGGAAGCGATAGACGGAACCGGCCACCAACACCAGGGTAGAGGTGGCGATGATGTGCATCACGATGCCGTACAGGCCGCTGCCCGCGCTGACGGTGACGCCCTGGATCAGGCTGGCCACCACGGTGAGGCACACCCCCGCCAGGGGGCCATAGGCCAGAGCGCCGATGAGGATGGGGATGTCCGCCGGGTCATACTCCAGAAAGGCGGCGGCGGGGATGAGGGGGAAGTGGACCGCGTAGATCAAAACCACGGAGACGGCCACCAGAAGGGCCATCACGGCCAGCTTGCGGATGTTGGTAGTGCGGGACATAAAAAACAACTCCTTCGATTCGGTTCGGAACGCCTGAAAAGCCATGCCTTCCAGGTGTCAAAAACGATCAAAGGAGGTGCGACAAGCCGCGAAACGGGGAAAATCGTTTCCACACATCTTCTTCCATCCGGACTATACCGTTGGTCCCGGAGTTTCACCGGGTCAGCAGACCTGGAACAGGTCTGGTCGCGGACTATACCGCCAGTGGGGAATTGCGCCCCGCCCTGAAGACATTGAATTCAGTTGTTCACTAGCATTATAAGCGGCATCAGAGAAAAATGCAAGCACTTCTTTTAGGGATGAGTTAGGAGTTAGGAGAGATGAGTGGAGAGAAGCGCCTAACTCCTAACTGAATGCTAACCCTGCGGAATAGGCTCTGAAATAAATTTCCGCCTGGTCGAGGGGCAAGGGGGCGGCATAGAGGAAGCCCTGGATATAGTCGCAGCCTCCGGCGGTCACCAGCTCCCGCTGCTGCCGGGTCTCCACTCCCTCGCACAGGACGGACAGACCCAGCTGCCGGGCTAGCTGGATGACGCCCAAAAGCAGGGTGCGGCCCTTGGGGCAGGCTGCGTCGTCCAGCACATGCTTGTCCAGCTTGACGATGTCCACGGGGAAGTCCACCAGATTAGGCAGGGCGGCGTGCCCGCTGCCCAGGTCGTCCAGGGCGATGGAGAAGCCCAGCTGCTTGCACCGGGCCATGTTGTCCACGGCCCGGGCCTGGTCCCAGGCGGCGCAGTCCTCGGTGATCTCCAGGGTGAGCTTGCTGTGGTCAAACCGGAACTGCTCAGACAGGGCCTGAAGGGTCTCCGGGAAATCGGGGCGGGAGATGAGGGCCCGATTGAAGTTGCAGGACAGGTGCAGCCCGGCCAGATCGGTGCCCTGCCAGCGCTGGAGCAGACGGCAGGCGTGGCAGAACATGGCGCAGTCCAGCTGGTGGATGGTCCCGGCGGCATAGAGCAGGGGAATATATGCCCCGGGGGACAGCAGACCCCGGCGGGGGTGCTGCCAGCGGGAGAGGACCTCCGCCCCCACGATGCGCTGGCTGTGGGCGTCCACGATGCATTGCAGATAGGGGAGGAATTCACCCCGGCGGATGGCAGTCTCCGTCTGGCGCTTTTGCCGGGCCAGCTGCCCGGGGGCGGAGACACGGCGGAGCGCGGTTTGATCCTGCGTGACAGACAGCATAGGCGTCATAGGTGTCAGCGTCCTTTCTGCACTGAAATAAAGCCCACAAATTTTGGGCGTCCTGCAAAGCGGGTGACGGGCGGCGTTTGGACTTAGTGTAACCAGAGTGAGACGAAAATGTCAAGAGTTTTGGGCGAAACTTAAGAAAATACGCGGTTTCTCAAACAAATGGTGGGCAGATACGAAAAATTTGGAAAGAAAAAACGGGAATATATCCCGGTGCTCCCGGAATACGGAATGCAGAGGGCGAACCAAATGACTTTCATAAATCCAGGGAGAAATTTCCCGTTTTTCATGAGAAAACGGGGGAAAAAGTATTGACAGAGGCGGCGTTTGGGTGCTATGATACACAGGTATCTGACAGGAAAGAGGAGGCTGACCCATATGGAGAGCGTCCACCGCGCCCGCTGCATGATGATGGAGGGGATGCGCATGGCTTCCATGCGTATGATGCGCCGCGCTCAAAACACGGGCTCGTTCGGTCTCCGCTTCGTCTGCTGATAGGCAATGAGAGCAACCAAGACCTGAGAAACGAGCGTGTTTCTCAGGTCTTTTTTCACGGTATCGGACCTGATACGTTTGTGCTCTATTTTTCAGTGTGTATATAAAGGAAGAAGGAAAGGGGCGTCCCCATGATCGAATTAAAGCATTTGGGCAAGACCTATGAGACCTCCTCCGGCAGCGTCACCGCCCTGCGGGACATCGACCTGACCATTCAGGACGGGGAGATCTTCGGCGTCATCGGTCTGTCCGGCGCAGGTAAGAGCACGTTGGTGCGGTGCATCAATCTGCTGGAGCGGCCCACCCAGGGCGAGGTGTGGATCGACGGCCAGGAGCTGACCCGGCTGCCCCAAAAGCAGCTGCTGGCCATGCGGCGGAACATCGGCATGATCTTTCAGGGCTTTAACCTGCTGGAGCAGCGCACGGTGCTCAGCAACGTGGCCTTTCCCCTGATGCTGGCGGGGGAGAAGAAGGACAAGGCCCAGGCCCGGGCGGCGGAGCTGCTGGGGCTGGTGGGCCTGTCGGACAAGGCCAAGTCCTATCCCAGCCAGCTCTCCGGCGGCCAGAAGCAGCGGGTGGCCATCGCCCGGGCTCTGTCCACCAGTCCCAAATATCTGCTGTGCGACGAGGCCACCAGCGCCCTGGACCCCAACACCACCCGCTCCATTCTGGAGCTGCTGCGGCAGATCAACCGGGACCTGGGCGTGACCATCATCATCATCACCCACGAGATGAAGGTCATCGACCAGATCTGCGACCGGGTGGCGGTGATCGACCACAGCTCCATCGCCGAGGAGGGCAAGGTGAGCGACGTGTTCACCAACCCCCAGTCTCAGATCGCCCGGGAGCTGATCCTGCCCCAGGACATCAGCGCCGCCCAAACCAGCGGCGGAGCTCAGCTGCGCATCATCTTCAGCGGCGAAAACGCCAAGCAGCCCGTGCTGTCTCAGCTGACCCTGGAGTGCCAGGTGCCGGTGAACATCCTGTTTGCCGACACGAAAGAGGTGGAGGGCAAGGCCTATGGCCAGATGCTGCTGGAGCTGCCCTGTGACGAGGGCCAGGCGGAAAAGGTCCGCTCCTGGCTGCGCAGCAGCGGCATCCAGTGGAAGGAGGAGAGCAAGTAATGTCTGAAATGCTTGTGAAACTGTGGGACAACGGCCTGCTCCAGATGGGCGTGTGGGAGACCATCTACATGACCCTGCTGTCCACCGGCTTTGCCTATCTCTTCGGTCTGCCCATGGGCGTGATCCTGTGGGTGACGGATAAAAACGGCCTGCCCCAAGTCGGGAAGGGGAAGCAGACGGCCTGCCGCATCATCAACTGCGTGCTGGGCTTTGTGGTCAACTTCTTCCGCAGCATCCCCTGCATCATCCTGATGGTGGCCATGATGCCCGTGGCCCGGCTGATCCTGGGCAAGAGCCTGGGCAACGGCTCGGTGATCGTCACTCTGATCATCGCCGCCGCCCCCTACATCGCCCGGATGGTGGAGTCCTCTGTGAAGGAGGTCCCCAGCGGGGTCATCGAGGCCGCCCAGTCCATGGGCTGCACCAACTGGCAGATCGTGTGGCACGTGCTGCTGCCCGAGGCCAAGCCGTCCCTGATCCACGGCTCGGTCATCGCCACCGTCACCGTTTTGGGCTACACCGCCATGGCCGCCACCCTGGGCGGCACCGGCCTGGGCCAGGTGGCCATCATCTATGGTCACCAGCGCAGCAACGCCGACGTGATCTGGGTGTGCGTGGTGCTCATCTGGATCGTGGTCCAGGTCATCCAGTTCATCGGCGAGCTGGTGGCCCGGAAGACGGACAAGCGCATCCGATAACAGGAGGACCGGCGCGGTTTTCCGCACCGTTCACCATATTTTTACCCCAAGCAAATTCAAGCAAAAAGGAGATCACTCAAAAATGAAGAAGAAATTTGCTTTTGCCCTGGCCCTCGTGCTGGCCCTGGGCGCGTTTACCGGCTGCTCCAGCAAGGGCGGCAGCTCCTCCTCCGTGTCCAGCTCCGGCTCTGACGCCGCCAGCACCTCCGTCACCCAGACCGGCGACCTGGAGACCATCACCGTGGGCGCCAGCTCCACCCCTCACGCCGAGATCCTGGAGCAGGTGAAGGACACTCTGGCCGAAGAGGGCTACGACCTGAAGATCGTGGTCTATGACGACTATGTGCTGCCCAACCGCGCCCTGGCCGACGGTTCTCTGGACGCCAACTACTTCCAGCACACCCCCTATCTGAACAGCTATAACGCCTCCAACGGCACCGACCTGGTGGCCGCCGCCAAGATCCACTACGAGCCCTTCGGCCTGTATGGCAACGGCGTGGCCAGCGTGGCCGACATCCAGCCCGGCACCACCATCCTGATCCCCGCCGACGACAGCAACGAGACCCGCGCCCTGCTGCTGCTGGCTCAGGAGGGCCTGATCGACCTGCCTGAGGACGCCAGCGCCGAGGCCGGCGTGACCACCCTGGACATCAAGGACGACCACGGCTTTGACGTGCAGGCTGTCCAGGCCGACACCGTGCCCACCCAGCTGGCCAACAGCGCCGAGGGCACCGTGGCTGTCATCAACGGCAACTATGCCCTGCAGGCCGGTCTGCACAGCGAGGACGCCCTGGCTGTGGAGGACGCCTCCGGCGACGCCGCCCAGACCTATGCCAACGTGATCGCCGTGCGCAACGGTGACGAGAACTCCGAGAAGACCCAGGCCCTGATCGCCGCCCTGGAGAGCGACTCTGTGAAGCAGTACATCGCCGACAAGTACAACGGCGCTGTGGTCGCCCTGTTCTGAGTTTGACCCAACTGAACAAGCACCGAAAAGAGGGACGCATATCCGCGTCCCTCTTTTCTTGTGGCTGGAAAACGACGGGGCGGGGGAGAGAGTGAAAAACTTTTTTGTTACATTAGTCGATTTTCACCGGGAAGGGGAGGGAAGCTATTGAAATTCCCGTATTCGGGTGTTAAAACCTCATTAGAATGTCGAGAAATGCAGTTTAATGTAAAAATCTGTAACTATTTCGGCAAACCGCCCCCCAAAGCAGGGGCGGACCACTTTTCACGCGGCGAGGTGAGCAAGGCATGGAGGACATGGAGCGCAGCGCGTCCAGACGGCGCAGCCGGGGCTTTACCCTGACGGAGATGCTGGCCGGGATCGCCATGCTGGCCATTCTGGCGGGACTGCTCATCCCCATCAGCGCCGCGATGTACCGCCGGTTCCGGCTGACGGAGATGGACGACTTTGCACGGCAGATCTGTGTGGCGGCCCAGAACGAGCTGACCGCCATGAAGGCCTCCGGGCGGCTAGAGGTCTTTGCTAGGCAGGTGGACCGGCGGCTGGCCCAACAGCCCCAGGACTACCCTGAAGGTGATACCGACGGCTGGAAGGACCTGTTTGCGGTGTACAGTACCGATCAGGCGGCGGAGGATTTTCTCCTGCACGCCGGCGACTCCCTCAGCCAGGCCACCGAACACGGGGGCTATTTCCTCCTGGAGCTCAACCCCCTCACCGGGGACGTGTACAGCGCCTTTTATTCCGAGCAGCCCTTCACCTATGAGCAGATCAGCGCCTGGGCGGACCGGAGCCGGGAGACCCGGCTGGGGGAGAAGGACCTCATCGGCTATTACAGCGCCGCCTCGGCAGACTATGGCGCCGTTGGCGTTCCGGAGAAGTTCTGCCCCACCATCGAGCTAATCAACGGGGAAGAGCTGTATGTGAAGATCGACTGCGGCGGTTTGATGGCCCTGCGCCGCACCCAGCGGAACCTGACCGTGACCCTGACGGTGAAGGGCGCGAGCGGGGGCGAGGTGCCGTTCACCTATCGGGGCGGAACGGACTTCTTTGTGGAGCGCGACAGCATCACGCTCTATAAGGTGCTGGACAGCCTGGACGAGGATAACGCCTTTGCAGCGGTGTTCAAAAACAGCGGGATCAAGGCCGGGGACGACATCACCGTCCAGGCCGCGATCACCTATGATGACCCCAACCAGGGTCTGAACATCACCGGAGAGACCGGCCTGGCGCAGGGCAACAGCCTGTTCGGCGCAGTGGTCACCGGTGATGACGGCAGCGGACAGATCCAGGTCTCCCGGGTGCGCCACCTGAACAACCTGCAGGACAGCATTCTGACCGGCGATGCCGCCGACGCGGCAAAAGCCTGCCGCAAGGTGGTCCAGACCGCGCCCATCTCCTTCTTATTCCGGGACTGGAAGGACGGAGACTGGTGTCCCGCGTCCAAGTGGCCGGGGAACCCCATGGGCGAATTCCGGCCCATTCAGAACCAGGCGCTGTTCGGAGCGGAGGAGAGCGAGGCCCCGGCAGTGCGGGCCTGCTATGACGGACAGAACAATGTGCTGAAGGGCTTTGTATTCGGCATAAACGACTATGGCAGATCCGCCCTGTTTGGCACTGCCAGCCATACGGACTTTCAAAATATCCGCCTGGCGGACTGTCAGGCAAACGGAATGTATGCCGCCATGCTGGGGGGATATCTGTCCCAGTGCAGCATAGAAAACTGCGGCGCTTATCTGAATACTCAGGATGAGAACGGCTCTTATTATAATGATATGGACGCCCGGCGGGCTAAATATATGGTAAAAGGCGACCCCAGCCTGTCTTATTGCTATGCCGGTGGCCTGATCGCTACGGCGGACCGCTGCATCATCACGGCGTCTTTTGGCGCAGTTGATGTGGAGAGCAAGGGCGAGTATATGGGTTACGCCGGTGGCCTGGGCGGCTATTTTATCAGTTGTGAATTGAAAGATTGCTATGCCTCCGGCAATGTAAATGCCACGAACGGTACGGGTGGTCTGGTTGGTGTGGCAGATAAGTATAACGACAGGATTCAGGGCAGTATGGAAAACTGCTATGCCACCGGAAATGTGATATCGAACAGCAGAGGCGGCGGCCTGGTTGGTGCCGCAGATGGAACGATCACGGATTGCGTTTCTTATGGAAAGGTAACGACCAGCGAGGGAACAGAAGATACCAATACCAGTGGTGGCTTTGTTGGCTTCCGTGATAGTGTCACCATCAAAAACTGCCGCTATCTCAGCCAAGCCAAATACAACGCGACTTACAGCGTGCCCAACGGGGTGACGGCTTCGGGGTACAGCGCCCTGAAGGAGACGGCCCATGTGGGGGAGAGCCACCCCTATTCCGTGGGCCTGCGCGGCCTGGGCATCCCTTTCCCCCTGTGCCAGTATCAGGGCAAGAGCATCGATCATTACGGCGACTGGCCGGAGGCCTATCAGCTTCAGACCTCTCTGGTCTACTATGAGAAGTACGCCGACAATACTTATGGCTATTATGCCCGCACCAGCCTGACCAGCGGCGGCCAGAGCGCGGGCAGCAACTGGATCGCCGACACCCTGCAAAACCAGCCCTGCGTGGAGGACGGCTATGCCCTGATGACCGTGTATGAGCTGAACCGCTTCTCCTACACCCTGGACGTGGGTGTCAGAGACGAAGCCTTGAGGAAGGGCAGCGTTGAGATCACCAATGACCCGACGAATTGTAACGAAAGCCAAGCCGCCCTGCTGCGCCAGGGCGAGGTGGTGGAATTTGTCTCTGACGGACAGATGGTGGAGATCCAGAATGCCAAGCTGTACCGGCTGCCTTTCGACCTACAGATCAACAAGCGGGAGTCGGCCTACACCTTCTGGGAGACCCTGACCATTACCGGTTATGGCCCGGAGAGCAGCGACCCCGTGGTGAAGAACGAGATCTTCTATTACTGCCCGGACTTTGCCCGGAATGCGGTGAACCCGGAGCCGGGCGTGAAGAGCAGTCTGCCCGAGGAGCCCGGCGGCTCAGAGCGCCCCGTCTACGTCCGCTCCGCCCGCCAACTCAACGGCATGTCCCGCTCCACCTACTATTGGAACCTGCGGGGCGGCGGACAGCAGATCCAGTTCGTCCAGGAGACGGACCTGAATTATCAGCTGTACACCAAGAACTACTGCGGCGTGACCTATAACCTGATGGACACCAGCGAGAGCAACCCCTATAAAAACCAGCCCATCGGTACGCCCAATGTGAAAAAAGGCAATAGCTTTGAGGCATGGAATTTCCGCAACTCCTATGACGGCCAGGGCCACAAGATCATCGACTATTGCTGCGAGACCTACAACAAAGCGGGGAGCGCTGTCTACCGCTTTACCGGCCTGTTCGGCGAGGCGGAGCAGTGTACCCTGAAAAACATTGTCATGGTGGCCTCTGACCCGGCAAAAAAATCGGGCTATGTGATCGTCAGAAACTTTGAAGGACAGTGGAATCAGGAGCCCGCTGTGGGTGCGCTGGCAGGACTGATATACAAAGAGAAAGTCGACAGCGGCGAAAAGAAAGCAGAGGTCATCAACTGTACCGTCTCCGGCTATGCCGTGGAGTTCTACAGAAAGGGTGCCAGCTCGACCCCTGCTTTGGGCGGCCTGGTAGGTATCAACTTCGGCGATATCAAGAACAGCTCCGCTACCTGCAACGTGTACAACGGGAACAACGACGGTATCGTTGGCGGCCTGGTTGGCAGCTTGAACGGTACAGGAACCATTGACCAGTGCTATGCGGGCGGAACTTTAGGGTATAAGCAGAACGGAAAGAGCGGCGGCTTAGTGGGCGGCTTTGTGAACGTCTGGGGTTATGGACAGGATAACGTCAGCCAGCGGGATATGCGGGTGTCCAACAGCTACGCCGCCAACGCCAGGCTGAGTAGCAACATGCCAGACTCGGCAAAATGGAACTTCACTGTGGTCGCCCCAATGTATGACGACAATATCTGGAACACCCAGGTCAAAATCAGCAACTGCTACTATCTCGATGGCTCCGGCATTGTGGACATCACCTTGAAAGATGACGGTTTCAGCCAAAGGCTGACCAGTCAGCAGCTGTCTCACCAGGAGATAGACGGCTTCAACTGGGCCGATGCCGGTCACACCTTCCCCTGGAGCGCCGGACTCATCGGCAAGGCATATCCCTATCCCACGGCGACCACCGGGGCGGATGGCCAGCCTATCCACTATGGCGACTGGTACAGTTCCAGCACGGCGACCTATGATGCGCCGGATGTGCCGGATGTATCGGAGGAGGAAAGACCTGTGGCCGACGCCATTCCGCCGGAGCCGGAGGAGAACCAGGAACCGGACCAGTCTCAGTCCAACGAGGAGGCCACAGACTAAAGCAAGAGCAGCAGACGGCAGAGAGGAGGGACGCGCATGAGAGAAAAGCTAAACAGCCAGCGGGGCGCGTCTCTGCTCATCGCCCTGCTGTATTTTCTGGTGTGCGGTTTAGTTGCGGCGGTGATCATCGGCGCGGCCATGACCAACGTGCAGAAGCTGAAGGGAGCCCACCAGCGGCAGCAGGCATACAACTCCGTCAGCTCCGCCGCCCAGCTCATCCGGGACGAGATGACCCGGGTGCAGTATCAGGGCGTGGAGCGGTGGAAAGCGTATGAGTGTAACCGTGTCAGTGCGGAAATCACGATCAAAGAGCCGGGTCGACACTCTGACGAGTATGACTACGAGAGCTTTCAGGCGACTTCGGAAGAGGACAAGTCCTTAACTAAGCTGATCCTGCCCGGAGTGGAGAAGGTATATCACAGTTATGCCAAGTTCCAAGAAAATCGAGAAAGTTTTAATGGCTGGCAGAGCAGCTTCACCGTGGACGACGGGGTGTGCCCCGTGGAGGTGAACGTGAAGCTCAACCGGGACTATACGCTGACCTTCACCCTGGCCCCCCAGCAGGCCGACCTGGCAGAAGATTATCGCATGACCCTGGTCAGCAAGGGACAGGCCGGTGAGCCAGTGGAAAGTTCGACCAATGAAAATTGCTATCATGAGAAGGTAACATATTGGAATAGCCTTGCCAACAAGTACGTGACAGAAGGACGAAATTTCCCCGTTGAAGTCCATCACTACACCACTACGATCCAATGGACCCGTGGGACCATTTCCAAGGGGGTGAGCCGGGATGAGAGCTAAACGCACCAGCCGGGGGGAGACCCTGGCCGCCATTCTGGTGGTGTCCCTCACCAGCGTGTTCCTGCTCACCTCCGTCATGGCCGCCCAGCGGGTGAACCGTCAGGCGGGGGAGGGGGACGAGCAGCTCCGCCTGGAGCAGGACGTGGTGGAGCGCCGGTCAGACGGCAAACAGAGCACCGTTCAGATCGGCGGCGGCTCCTATCCCGTGATCCGCTACGGCGAGGGGGAGGCCCTCCAGGGCTATGTCCTCCAGAGCGAGGAGGGAGCCGGATGAAGCGTCAACGAAACAGACGGGGCTTTACCCTGGCGGAGACCCTGGCGGCGCTGGTCATCGTGGTCCTGCTGGCCATGTCGGTGCAGATGGGCACCATGACCGCCCTGCGCACCAGAACGGCCTCTCGCTTTCAGTCGGAGAGCGAGATCTTGGCCGCCACCCTGAACAGCGCCCTGGGGGACATGCTCCACTATGCCACCTGTGCTAAATATATTGCCACCAGCGGGCTGGTCTATATCAACAACCCGGGCTATGGCATCGTCAACGGGCAGATCCTGGCGAAGGACGGGCGGCTGTATGTGAACGCCACCACCGGTCTTTCCGCCAGCGACCCCAACGCCACGCTGCTGACCCTGACGGGGGCGGGGGCGTATACCGACCTGACAGTGAGCGACTTTCAGATCGCCTATCTCTGGCCGGACTGTATGTTCACCGGCAGCTATGTCATCCACGGGCCGGAGCAGGCCGAGAAAGAGATCCAGTTCGCTTTTCGTGCGATCAACGAGATCCCCAGCGCGGGAGCAAGAGGTTAATGAGAGGTCAAGAGGTTAAGAGGAGCTGATAAACATGGCATATCCACGGCTGGGCGACCTGCTGGTCTCCTCCGGGGTCATTTCTCAGGAACAGCTGGGCCAGGCCCTGGCCCGGCAGAAGGAGACCAAAAAGCGGCTGGGCGAGGCGCTCATCGATGACGGGATCATCACCGAGCAGCAGCTCATCGACACCCTGCGTTTGCAGCTGGGCATTGAATTTGTGGACCTGTCCACCGTAGAGCCCGACCCCCAACTGGTGGACGTGCTGCCCCGGAACATCGCCAAGAAATATGGCGTGACCCCGGTGCGGCTCCACGGCAACACCCTGTACCTGGCCATGAGCGACCCCCTGAACTTTATGGCCCAGGAGGAGGTGCGGGTGGCCACCCACCGCCGGGTGGTGCCCATGATCACCACCGCCGACGGCATCGAGCGGGCCAACGCCAGCCTGTATGGCGGCGAGGGCGCCCAGCGGGCCATCCAAGATATGCGCCGGGAGGCCCCCGTCACCCAGCAGGAGAGCGCCGCCGACGCGGTGGTGGAGCTGAACGAGACGGCGGCCCCCACCGTCCGGTTGGTCAACTCCATCATCGAGCGGGCGGCGGCGGAGAACGCCAGCGACATCCACTTAGACCCCTGCGCCGACTGTATCCGGGTCAGGATGCGCATCGACGGCGTGATGTGCCCGGTGATGACGGTGCCCAGCGACCTGTATCCCTCGGTGCTGGCCCGCCTGAAGATCATGGGCGGTATGGACGTGACCGAACGCCGGGTGCCCCAGGACGGACGCGCCGGGGTGCGGCTGCGCAATCGCAGCTTCGATCTGCGTATGTCCACCCTGCCCACCATTTACGGCGAGAAGTGCGTCATCCGTGTGCTGGACAAGAACTCCGCCTTTCTCAGCCGGGACGGCATCGGGGTGGAGGGCAGGCAGCTGGAGCAGTATGAATATCTCATGGGCCGCCCCAGCGGGACCATTTTGATCGTGGGACCCACGGGCAGCGGCAAGACCTCCACCATGTACACCATGATCCACCAGCTCAACAGCGAGCAGGTGAACCTGATGACCCTGGAGGACCCGGTGGAGTATAACATCGACGGCATCAATCAGGTGCAGATCAACGAGAAGACGGGCATGACCTTCGCCAGCGGCCTGCGGTCTATCCTGCGCCAGGACCCGGACATCATCGCCGTGGGCGAGATCCGGGACGGGGAGACGGCGGAGATCGCCATGCGGGCGGCCATCACCGGCCACTTAGTTCTGTCTACCGTCCACACCAACGACGCCCTGTCCACCGTGGAACGGCTGAAGGACATCGGCGTGCCCAACTATCTCATCGCCGGGGCCCTGAACGGGGTCATCTCCCAGCGCCTGGTGCGCACCATCTGCCCCGACTGCAAACAGGCCTATGACCCCACAGCCCAGGAACTGGCCGAGTTGGGTCTGCCCGCCGACAGCAAGCAGAAGCTGTTCCGGGGCAAGGGCTGCCCCAACTGCTTTGGCCGGGGCTATCGGGGGCGCACCGCTGTATTCGAGATGCTGGTGCTCAGCCGCCGGATGCGCTCGGCCATCGCCAAGGGCATGGACCGGGAGGACCTGCGGGAGATCCTGCGCCAGGAGGGGGACTATGCCACCCTTCAGGAGAACTGCCGCCGCCTGGTCCAGGACGGCGTGACTACCATAGAGGAGGCGCGGAGACTGGGCAGCTCCGTGGAGTATGATGAGTGAGATCGAGATGAATGTGGAGGAGATCGTCCGCCAGGCCGACCAGCTGGGGGCCTCGGACGTACACCTCATTAAAGGCCTGCCCCCCTATTTCCGGGTGGTGGGCCAGCTGGTCCCCCAGCGGGAGGGCCGGCCCCTGACTGAAGCCGACTGCGACCAGGCCGCCGCCCAGTTGGCGGGCTATCAGCTGGAGCAGCTGAAAGCGGTGGGGGAGGTGGACCTGGCCCGGACCATGGTGGGCCGCCGGGTCCGGGTGAACCTGTTCCGCCAGCAGGGCAGCTTTTCCGCCGCCATCCGTCTGCTGGCCGACGAGATCCCGGCCTTAGAGAAGCTGGACCTGCCGCCCAAAGTGCTGGAACTCACCGACCTGCACCAGGGCTTGGTCCTGGTCACCGGCGAGACGGGCAGCGGCAAGTCCACCACCCTGGCCGCCATGATCGACAAGATCAACCACACCCGGGCCGCCCACGTGCTGACATTGGAGGACCCGGTGGAGTATCAATACACCCCGGACCGGTGCATTTTCAACCAGCGGGAGATCGGGCGGGACACCGCCAGCTTTGCCAGCGCCCTGCGCTCGGCCCTGCGGGAGGACCCGGACATCATCCTGGTGGGGGAGATGCGGGACCGGGAGACCATCGAGACCGCCATGACGGCGGCGGAGACGGGCCATCTGGTCCTGGGCACCCTGCACACCAACTCCGCCGTGGACACCATCGACCGCATCGTGGACGCCTTCCCGGCGGACCGGCAGCAGCAGATCCGGGTGCAGCTGTCCATGACGTTGCAGGCGGTGCTCAGCCAGCAGCTGCTGCCCACCACCCTGGGCACCAGCCGCACGGCGGCCTGCGAGCTGCTGGTGGTCACCGCCGCGGTGCGCAACCAGATCCGGGAGGGCAAGACCCCCCAGATCGCCGGGACCATGGCCGTGTCCGCCCAGGAGGGCAGCGTGACCATGGACGCCAGCGTCCTGCGCCTTTATCAGCGGGGCCGCATCAGCGCCCAGATCGCCGCCCAGGCCGCCCGGGACAAAGATTTTGTGAAAAAGCATCTGCCCCAGAGCATGGGGATCTAAGGGGGTGTTCCCTTGCAGACCTATAAATACAGCGCCATTTCCAAGGACGGGGCCAAGGTCAGCGGCGTGATCGAGGCGTTCGACGAGTTCGCCGCCGTGGCCACCATCAAAGAGACCTGCTCCGTGGTCACGAAAATTCAGGCCGTGGAGCAGCAGGGCCTGCTGACCCGGGACGTGTTCACGCCGAAAATCAAAGAGCGAGACCTGGCTGTGATGTGTTCCCAGTTCGCCATTATCTTAGGGGCGGGCCTGCCCATGGTGCGGGCGGTGGAGCTGATCGCCAGCCAGACGGAGGACCGCCGCCTGAAGGAGCTTTTGAACCAGGTGGCCGGGGACGTGGCCGGGGGTGTGAGTCTGGCCCACAGCTTTGAGACCCGCAGCAGCGTTTTGCCCGTCACCTTTGTAGAGACGGTGCGGGCAGGGGAGACCTCCGGCACGCTGGACAGCTCCTTCCAGCGGCTCCACGACTATTATGACCGGGCGTCCAAGCTGAAGGGCAAGGTCCAGGCCGCCATGGCCTATCCCATCTTCACCATGATCGTGGCCGTCATCGTGGTGGCCATCATCATGGTCAAGGCCGTGCCGACGTTCGTCACCAGCTTCTCTGAAATGGGCACGGCCCTGCCATGGCCCACCCGGATCTTGATCGCCACCAGCAACTTCTGTTCCGCCTGGTGGCCGGTGATGGCCGCCGTGCTTATCGGGGCCATCCTGGCCTGGAAGCTGTGGGGCCACTCCGAGGACGGGCAGATCAAACAGCACCGCTGGCTGCTGCACGTCCCCGTGATGGGCAAGCTGAGCCTGATGCGCACCGCCAGCCAATTTGCCGGGACCACGGCGGCCCTGCTGGCTGCGGGCTTGCCCGTGCTGAACGCCATGGACATCGTCTCCCGGGTGCTGGACAACCGGGCCATGGGCCGGGACCTGAGCCTACAGCTGCCCCGCCTGGAGGAGGGCAAGCCCCTGGCCGCCTGCCTGCGGGACTGCCCCGATTTCCCCGACCTGCTGGTGGAGATGACTGGCGTGGGGGAGGAGACCGGCACCTTAGAGCACACCCTGGACGTGGTCAGCGACTACTACGACAACGAGACCCAGCTCCGCGCCCAAAAGGCCGTCAGCCTGCTGGAGCCCGCCATCATCTGCGTCCTGGCCGTCATCGTGGTGGTGATTTTGCTGGCGGTGTATCTGCCCATGTTCTCCATGTATGGTTCGATCATGTGAGCCAAACAAAAGCCTTCCCCTGGGGGAAGGCAAAAAGGACCCCATAACTCAGGTCGTCCGCCGGGTTCGACCCAGCCCGGTTTGATGATAGATATGCTCCCCACGGAGCAAAACAGACAACGAAAAAACATAAGGAGAGTGAACATCATGTTCAAGAAACTTTCTAAGAAGAAAGGCTTCACCCTGATGGAAATGATGATCGTGGTGGCCATTATCGCCATCCTGATTGCCATTATTATTCCTACCTTCAAGGGTGCCCTGGACCGCGCCAATGCTGCTGCTGATGAGGCTAATCTGCGTGCCTACTACGCCGAAACTATGGCTAATGCCATTTTGGATGATAAGACTGTAAGCGGCGGTAATTTGAATACTTTTACTGTGGCTGGTGTGCAGTATACCCTGAAGGGTGGCACTGCTACGTCCGCAGTGAATAACGATGGTCAGCTGATTATTACTTATAAGCCTAAGAGTGGCGATGAAGTCACCATTCCTGGTGCCAGCACGTCTAAGACTAACAATGGTGGTGGCGCCAGTTCTAGTTCTAACACCAACCCCTAATTTCTAACCTCCCCACTGTTGGGTCACGGTGAGGAGTTATCCCAGCAATGAACCCCTGCGCCGGGAGCCTGGGCTGTCTTTGCGGTCCAGGCTCCCGGAGAGGTAAAACCAAAACCAGGCTCCCTTGTGAAAGGGAGCTGGCATCGCCGTCAGGCGATGACTGAGGGATTCTATATCACACCGAAAGGGGAGCGAACAACATGAACGACCTGTTTCCCGTGGCCCCGTTGGTGGTGGTCGAGTGTCTGGTGCTGGCCGCCCTGTTGGGGGCGGTGCTGGCCAGCTTTGTGGGCTGCGCCGTGGCCAGGAGCCTGGCGGGGCAGTCCTTTTTGACGGGCCGCAGCCACTGCGATTCCTGCGGCCATGTCCTGGGACCCTTTGAGCTGGTTCCCATCTTTTCCTGGCTGCGGCAAAAGGGCCGCTGCCGCTGGTGCGGAGCGAAGATCCCCGCCCGCTGCCCCATCACTGAGGGGCTGACCGCCGCCGCCTTTGGGGCCTTTGTGTGGCGGTACGGCGTCTCACTTCAGACGCTGGAATATCTGATTTTCACGCTGATCTTACTGGCCGTGGCCTTAGTTGACTGGGACACGGGCTTTATCCCCGACGGGCTGCTGCTGGCGGGGATACTGGACTTCGTGCTGCTGACCCTGCTGCGCGGGGAGGGAGCAGCCGCCCTGGGCCGGGGAGTGTTGGCCGGGGCCGCGCTGGCGGTCCCTCTGCTGCTGATCGTGCTTGTGATGGACCGTGTGCTGGGCCGGGAGAGCATGGGCGGCGGCGATATCAAGTTGTTTTTTACGGTAGGACTGTTCGGTTCGCTGCGGACGGACCTTTTGGTGGTGCTGCTAGCCTGCCTCATTGGCATTGGCCTGGCCCTTCTGCCCCAGAAGACCGCCCACGAGGGGGAACCCTCCGGCGCGATCCCCTTCGGCCCCGCCATTTCCGCCGCGGCGGTGCTGTCCCTTCTGTGGGGAGAGCCCTTCGTGGCGGCATATCTGAGCCTGTTTGCTTGAAAGTTTGATATAGGGGAAGGGAAGCTATGAGTACATTATTGGGACTGGACCTGGGCGCCAGCGCCATGAAGCTGGCCGTGGGCGACCAGAGCGGCGTGAGCCAGATCGCCTCTGTCCTGCTGCCCAGCGACCTGATCCGGGACCGGAAGATGGTCTCGGAGGAGGCGGTGGCCCAGGAGGTCAAAAACGCGCTGCGGGAGCAGCACATGAAAAAGCGCCCATGCGCCGTGGTCATCCCGGCGGAGAGCGCCATCGTCCGCCGGCTGACCGTGCCCTATATGAGCCCGGAACAGCTGCGGGTGAATCTGCCCTATGAGTTCCACGACTTTATCCAGGGGGATAAGGACCAGTATTTCTATGACTACGCCGTGGTCTCGGTGATCCAGGGCCGGAAGGACGACAGCGGCAAAGAGGAGCCGCCCACCCTGGACCTGCTGGCGGCGGCCACCCGGAAGGAGACCATCGCCGCCTATCGCCGGATGCTGCGCCTGGCGGGGATGAAGCTGGTGCGGGCGGTGCCCGAGTGTCTGGCCTATGGCAATCTGCTGCGGGCCAAGCTGGAGCAGAAGCCGGAGGAATACCGGGGGGAGTGCGCCGTGGTGGACCTGGGCCACCAGTCCATCCGCCTGCACATCTATCAGAACGGCGTGTACGACACCACCCGGACCATCGAGCTGGGCGGGCGCTCCCTGGATGCCATCATCGCCGACGCCGCCGGGGTGGACCCCCACCTGGCCACGGGCTATAAGATGTCCAACTATCAGGGGGCCCAGGAGATCCCCGCCTGCCGGGAGCTGTATTCCCGGGTGGCGGTGGAGATCATGCGGGCGGTGAACTTCTATGGCTTCAACACGCCGGACGCCGACCTGAGAGACCTGTATTTAAGCGGCGGTCTGGCCAACGTCACCGCCCTGGGGGAGGAACTGGAGCGGACCCTTCAGCTGACCCTGCACCCCATCGACGAGCTGTGCCCCAGCGGCCTGTCCGGCCCGGAGACCAGCTATTGCGCCGCGGCCATGGGTGTGCTGCTGCAAGGAAACGGGAGGTGACGGAAGGTGAGCGCCAAGAAGAAACAGCCAGTGGCCCTGAAACGGGACATCAACCTGGCCCAGACGGACCGGAAGGGGACGCCGCCCAAGACCGCCGCCGCCGTGGCCGTGTGCCTGGCCCTGTTTGTGGGCCTGTTCTGCAAATTCGCCGTGCTGGACCAGCTGGACCGGGTGTGGTCCAGCCAGCGCGCCGCCGACCAGGCCGCCCAGCAGCTGGCCCAGCTGCGCCAGGCTACTGAAAACTATGACCAGGTGCTGGAGGAGTATCAGAGCTATACCATCGCCCGGGACGCCCTGTCCAGCGACGCCGACCCCATGGCCTGTCTGGACCTGGTGGAGCGCTATCTCATCCAGCACGCCACCGTGAAGTCCTTCACCGTGGCCGACGGGCTGATCTCCGCCCAGATCTCCGGCGTGACCCTGCATCAAGTCTCTGACATCTATCAGGACCTGATGGCCAACGACTTGGTCAAGTCCGTCCAGGTGTACACCGCCGAGACGGAGGAGGACAAGACCGACGGCCAGGTGAACGCCGCCCTGACCATCGACCTCACGGGAGACGAGACCGGCGACACCGGCAGCGAGGAGGTGACTGCGCCGTGATGGATCGGGAATTTACCCCCCGGGAGAAGGGGATGCTGCTGGTGCTGGCGGTGCTGCTGCTGGCCCTGGGCTATATGAAGCTGTTCTACGCCCCGGTGCAGCAGGCCGTGGAGGACAACCAGCAGCGCCAGACGGAGCTTCAGGACCAGGCCCTCATCGAGCAGACCCGGGCCCTGAAGATGCAGGTCATGGAGAAGGAGCTGGAGGAGCTGAAGGCCGGAAATGCCGTGCCCGACGCCCAGGTCCCCGACTATGACAACGTGCAGCGGGTGATGATCGAGCTCAACGCCATCCTGGCCCGGGCGCAGGAGTATAGCCTGGCCTTTGACGACGTGTCCCTGGATGACAGCGGCCTGGTCCGCCGCCCGGTGGAGCTGACCTTTAAGACGGCAGACTATGCCGCCGCCCGGGAGATCATCAACGACCTGTACCACTGCCGCTATCGCTGCTCCATCCAGGACGTGTCCATCTATGCCGACGAGGACGGCACCGATATCACCGCCGCCCCCGGCGCCGTGACCCAGCTCACCGCCGTGTTCCTGGAGCGTAACGACGGCACCGTGAAGGCCGACCAGACGGACGGGAATTCGTAAATCAAATTTAACAGCGCATATGACAACAGCCCGCCGAAGGTTTCTTATCCCTCCGGTGGGCTGTTCGCTTTATGTTTGATGGTATTTGTATGTTATTTGACAAAATTCCAGATGTCCTCTGTGAGCAGATAGTCCAGGGAGCGGATCTGGCTGGACAGGATGGGGTCGGTCTCCATGTTGGGGCGGAGGTCGCAGTAATAGACGCCGTCCAGGGGGTTCAGCTTAACGGTATAACCCTTGAAGTGGCCGGACAGGAAGGTGGTGTTCACGCCGAAATGAGGTTCACGACCCTTGCGCTGCACGTCGTTGAGAAAGATGGCGAAGTGGGGCGTGTCCGCGTTTGTCAGCTTGTTATAGAGAAATTTGTCGATGAAGATCTTGTCTAGCCTGTCCTTGCTGGAGGTCTTCACCGAGCCGATGGCCCGCAGCTGACCGCCGCTCTCCACGATCAGGTCGTGCTGATAGGACATGCGGAACAGCTCCTGGCCGTCCACCACCACCGGGACGGGCACAACGCCGTCGTGGACCGAGACGCCGATGGTGGTCAGGATGACCCGGATGTAGCGCTCGAACAGGTCGCCGTTTATTTTACGGGCGGTGTTGCTCTTCCCGGCGGGGAGGGCATCCAGGGCGGCGCCGATGGACTGCTGACAGGTGTAGATAAAGCGGTTGAGCAGCTGCCGCCGGGCCTGGTCGCCGCGAATGTCGCGGATGTGCTGGAGCATATAAGAAAACTCCTGCTTGGCCTGGGAGAAGTCCTCCTGAGAGAGGAACAGGCGGCTGTTCACCGGGCGGGTGACGTTGAAATTTCCGTCCTCCCGATATTGAAAGAAGCGGTAGTGGTTCTCGTTCTGAGAGACGATGACCGCTTGCAGGCCGTGGAAGATAAAGTCGAGATAGGCTTCGCAGAAGTCGGCGTAGTCGCCGGGGCCCTGAAATCTGGTCTTATCCTGGGCCCAGGCCATCAGCTGGTCAAGGTTCATCGGATGGACTCCCTTCGTTTGGCGTTCTCCCGGTCAAAAGCGGTCCACTGGTCGATGGTCCGGGGGATCACGTGGTCGATGCGGTCAATGGCCCAGGAGTTGTACTCCGCGCTCAGGTCGCAGCCCAACCAGACGCGCTGGAGCTGCTCCGCCACCACTGCGGTGGTGCCGGAACCGGAAAAGGGGTCGAGCACGACGTCGCCCACGCTGCTGGCGGCCAGGACCAGCTTCCGCAGCAGCTCCTCCGGCTTTTGGGTGGGGTGCTTGGTTTTCTCGCCCATGCCGTTGCAGGTGGTGGGGATCTCAAAGACGTCCTTTGGCTTGGCCCCCAGGGGGTTGGGTACCCATACGGAGGAGGCCTTTTTCCCGTTGGAATACAGGCTGCTGTCCGCCTGGGGATGGACGGGATATTTTAAGGTGTGTTCCCCATAGGGGACCCGGACGGCGTCGATGTTCAGGCCGAACTGCTTTGTCTTGCGCAGATGGAGGATACTCTCGTGGGAGCGGCCCCAGTCCTTGCCTAAATTGGCCTTGTTGCGATAGTGCCAGATCAGCCACTTGCACCCGGAAAAATATTTCATGGCCGGGTGCTTCAGGTCGGCCAGAATTTCGCTGAAGCCGCAGATATACAGGCTGCCGGTGGGCTTTAAAATGCGGGCGGCCTGGGCGATCCATTGCATGGACCACTGGATATAGGCCTCCTGGGATTCAAACTTGTCCCAATCCGCCTTTTTGATGTTATAGGGGGGATCGGCGAAGATCAGGTCGATGGTGTCATCCTGAATGGTCTTCAGCCACTCCAGGCTGTCGCCGGTGAACAGAAGACCGTTTTTCCTGACATAAGAGGGCAGAAAAACCGGGTCCTGCTGAAAGATATGGCGGCGGTATGGCGCGGACTCCCCAAGGGGGCATTCCGTGGGCGGGGTCATGGGAAATTGCAGCTGCTCTGCGATCTGGGTGCTTTTTCTAGGCATAAAACTTCCTCCGAAGCGGGGCGATATTTTATCAAATTATAGCATACATCCGCAAAGCGTTCAACATTCGCCGCGGAAAGTCTCCCCTGTATCAGGACGACCCGTTCCGGCATAGAGTACATCAGCCGGAGACGGCGGAGCTTTTGGGAAGGGAGGGGTAGCATGGGCATCGTGGTGGTGCGCTCGCCCAAGTGTCTGCGGGGGCTGCTGCGCAGGCTGTTTGGGGTGAAGTGACATAGCGGGCGCGGTCCGGGCATATAGTGTCCCAAAGACCGGGCCGCGCTTCCAGCCGGGCCGGAACGTCAGAATCATGCCGGAATGCCGGGATAAGGAGAGGACAACGACCATGGAACTGGAATTTGAACGGGACACTTTGCAGGGCTATGACACGGTGGCAGAGCTGACGCTGTGCCAGGAGGAGACGCTGGAGAGCATCGTCCCCGACGCCTGCCCGGATATTTTGCGCATCGTGGACGTGTGCGGCCAGGCCATGCTCCACAGCAAGCAGATCAAGGCCGGGGCGGTGGAGCTGGGGGGCATGGTCCGGGCGGTGATCTTGTACGAGCCGGACGGGGGCGTGGGGCTGCGGCGGATGGAGGTAGGGCTGCCCTTCCGCTGTCAGGCGGAGGCCCCCGGTCTCACCGAGCAGGGCCGGGCGCTGGCCCGCCCCAGGCTGCGCTGCGCCGAGGCCCGGGCGCTGAACTCCCGAAAGGTGCTGCTGCGGGTGGACCTGGCCGTGGACGTGACGGCCTGTCAGCCCACAGAGCAGCCCCTGTGCCGGGGGGTGCTGGACCCGGAGAAGAGCGCCGTGTGCCAGCGGTGTCAGAGTCAGAGCTGCGGCCTGCTGTCGGCAGTGGAGGAGAAGCCCTTCACCTTCTCTCAGCGGGTACGCCTGCCCGCCGGTCAGGGGGAGCCGCCCCAGGTCATGGCCCTGTGGGCCGAGACGGAGTGCGGCGAGTGCAAGCGGGTGGGGGCTAAGCTCATCTTTAAGGGGGAGGCGGAGCTGCACATGCTTCTCCAGGAGCCGGGGGGCGGGCTCACCGCCGACGTGGAGCGGCTGCCCTTCTCCCAGGTGCTGGAGGTCCCCGAGGGGGACGAGACGGGGGACAGCCGGGTGTGGGTGGAGGTCACCGACGTGAGCTATCAGGCCGAGACCGCCGACCCCAGGGAGCTTCAGGTGGAGCTGGAGCTGCTGGCCCAGGCCCAGCTGCGGTGCAGCCGGACCGTCACCCTGCTCCAGGATCTGTACAGCACCGCCTGGCAGACTCAGCTGGACCACCGGCCTCTGGCCCTCCAGCGCTTCGGCCCGGGCTCGATCCGCCCCCAGGCGGCGCGGGAGCTGCTGGAGACGGGGGAGAGCGTGCGCAGCGTGGCCGACAGCCGCCTGGCCATCGGCCAGGTGAGCCAGAACCGGGAGGGGGAGCAGCTGGTGCTCACGGCGGAGGCGTGGCTGACGGTACTCTATCAGGACGGGGAGGACCGGCTCCAGTGCGTCCACCGCACCGTGCCCGTCACCTGCCGCTTGGACTGCCCGGAGGGCTGCCGCTGTCTGTGTACCGTCCGCCGCCAGGGGGAGGTATACGCCGCCCCCGCCGCCGGAGGGGTGGAGGTTCGGTTCACCCTGGAGTTTGACTGTCTGCCGGTGCAGACCCTGTCCGTCCCCGCCGTGTGCGGCGGCTCGCTGGGGGAGGCCCGTGGGGCGGACGGGGAGAAGCGGCCTTCGGTGGTCCTGCGCTTCGCCGCTCCGGGGGAGGAGGTGTGGGACATCGCCAAGGCCTATGGCGCCACTACGGCCCAGATCCTCCAGGCCAACGAGCTGGAGGAGGAGACGCTGCCCGCCGGGCGGATGCTCCTTATCCCCAACGCTCGGTGAAGCACATATTTCAGGGCTTATCCTCATAGAGTAAAAGCAAATACCGGCTTGACCCGAAAAGGCCGAAGGAGGAATCGCAGTGCAAGAGGGAAAAATCTATGAGGATATCGCCCTGCGGACAGAGGGCGACATCTACATCGGCGTTGTGGGGCCGGTCCGAACGGGAAAATCCACCTTCATCAAGCGCTTTATGGAGACGCTGGTCATCCCCAACATCGAAAACGTCTACCGCCGGGAGCGGGCCAGGGATGAGCTGCCCCAGAGCGGCTCCGGCCGGACCATCATGACGGCGGAGCCCAAGTTCGTCCCCGAGGAGGCCGCCAGCGTGACGGTGGAGGGGGGCGCATCCTTCCGGGTGCGGCTCATTGACTGCGTGGGCTATATGGTCACCGGGGCGGTGGGGCAGATGGAGGGGGAGCTGGAGCGGATGGTGACCACCCCCTGGTTTGACCACGAGATCCCTATGGCGGAGGCGGCGGAGGTTGGCACCCGAAAGGTCATCTCCGAGCACTCCACCATCGGCGTGGTGGTGACCACCGACGGCACCGTCACCGACATCCCCCGGGAGGACTATCAGCAGGCGGAGGAGCGGGCCATTCAGGAATTGAAGGAGCTGGGCAAGCCCTTTGTGGTGGTGCTAAACTCCGCCCAGCCCGCCTCTGACCGGGCCCAGGCCATCCGGGCGGACATCGCCCAGCGGTATGACGTGACGTGTATCGCCGTAAACTGCCTGGAGCTGGGCGGGGAGGAGATCTGCCAGCTGCTGAAAAGCGTGCTGTATGAGTTCCCGCTGAAGGAACTGGACCTGTTCCTGCCCCCATGGGTGGACGCCCTGCCCCAGGAACACCCCATCAAGGCGGCGGTGTTTGCCGCCATCCGGGCGGGGGCGGAACAGCTGCGGCGCATCCGGGACGCGGAGCGGGCGGTGGCCGGGTTCGAGAGCTGCGAGTCGGTGAGCCGGGCCAGTCTCACCGGGGTGGACCTGGGCTCCGGCGTGGCCCAGGGGGAACTGGAACTGCCCCGGGCCCTGTTTTACGACACCCTGTCCCAGCAGTCCGGCTTCCCCGTGGGGGACGACGGGGACCTGATGGCCCTGCTCACCCGCCTGGCCGGGGTGCAGGCGGCCTATGACAAGGTGGCCGACGCCCTGCGGGAGGTGGAGGAGACGGGCTATGGCATCGTGGTGCCCACCATCGACTCCCTCACCCTGGAGGAGCCGGAGATCGTCCGCCAGGGGGGGCGCTATGGGGTGCGCCTGCGGGCCAGCGGCAGCTCCATCCACATGATCCGGGCGGACATCCAGACGGAGGTGTCCCCCATCGTGGGCGGAGAGAAGCAGAGCGAGGACATGATCCGCTATCTGCTCCAGGAGTATGAGGGGGACTCCAGCAAGATATGGGAGGCCAACATCTTCGGCAAGTCCCTCCACGAGCTGGTGAACGAGGACCTGAACGCCAAGCTCAAGCGGATGCCCCAGGACGCCCGGGAGAAGCTGCGAGAGACCCTCCAGCGCATCATCAACGAGGGCTCCGGCGGACTGATCTGCATCATTTTGTAAAACCAGATATTTTCCCGCGTGTTCCCGCCTCTGTAAGGGGGCGGGAACACAGACTTTTTTCGAAGAAACACAGAAAATGAAATTGGGAGTTGAAAAACAGCGGGGGATGGGATATACTAAGGCTAACCATTAAGAATGGAGGAATCCCCACATGACCATTACCAAAGACACCATCATCGGTGATATCCTGACCATCGCCCCCCAGACTGCCCCCCTGTTCATGAACATCGGGATGCACTGCCTGGGCTGCCCCGCTTCCCGCGGCGAGACGGTGGAGCAGGCCTGCATGGTCCACGGCGTGGACCCCGACGACCTGCTGGCGAAGGTCAACGAGATGATCGCCGCCGCAGAAGGCTAAAAAAGCTGCACGAAAAGACGGGGGCGGACATTCCGCCCCTGTTTTTTTCTGCCCCCGGCGGCTAGCCGCCGGGGCGCCTGAGCATATGACAGGGAGGAGCCCATGAACAAAAAAATCGAACTGTCCCCCCGGCTGCGCATGGTGGCCGGACTGGTGCCTCCGGGCAGCCGCCTGGCCGACGTCGGCACCGACCACGCCTATCTCCCCGCCGCCCTCATCCAGGAGGGGACTATCCCCGCCGCCATCGCCGCCGACCTGCGTCAGGGTCCCCTGAACCGGGCCAAGACCACGGTGCGGGAGTGCGAGCTCACCGGAAAGGTGGCCTTTCGCCTGTGCAGCGGTCTGGAGGGCATCCGCCCGGAGGAGGCGGACGCCGTGGCCATTGCAGGCATGGGGGGAGAGACCATCGCCGAGATCTTAGCCGCCGCCCCCTGGACCCGGGAGAGAGACGTGCCCCTGGTGCTCCAGCCCATGTCCTCTATGGACGACCTGCGCCTGTGGCTGGAGCGGCACGGCTATGCCATCGTGAAGGAGGACCTGGCCCGGGAGGGGGATGTCCTTTACACCGCCCTGCTGGTACGGGCCGGGGCCATGGAGCCGCTGACGGCGGCGGAACGGCTGGCGGGGAAGAACACCGGCCACCCCCTGCGGGGCGCTTGGCTGGACCGGTGGCTGGACAAGACGGACCGGGCTTTGACCGGTCTGGCCCGGGCCCAGAAGCCGGAGGCAGCGGCGCGTCTGGAAGAGCTGAAACAGCTGCAGACCGAGCTTAGTGAGATGAAAAAGGAGTGGGAAGCATGGCAACGGTAAACGAGGTCTATGGCTTTTTGGACAAGCTGGCCCCCTTTGACCTTCAGATGGACTTTGACAATGCCGGTTTTCTGGTGGGCCGGGGGGAGACCCGGGTCAAGCGCCTGCTGGTGGCCCTGGACATCACCCTGCCCGTGGTTCAGGAGGCGGCGGAGAAGGGCTGCCAGCTGATCGTGTCCCACCACCCGGTGATCTTCCACCCGGTGAAGGCCCTCACCGACCAGAGCGCCACAGGCCGGGTGCTGCTGGCCCTGGCGGAGGGCCGCATGGCCGCCATCTGCGCCCACACCAATCTGGACGCGGTGATGGAGGGGGTCAACTGCTGTCTGGCCCGGCGGCTGGAGCTGAGCGATCTGGAGCAGCTCCATCAGGACGGCCTGGACCATGAGGGCCGCCCCTATGGCATCGGCCGGGTGGGCACGGCGCACCGGCCCGGCATGACGGCGGGGGAGTACGCCGCCTTTGTGAAGGAGAAGCTGGGCGCGGCCTCGGTGCGCTATGCCGACGGGGGCAAGCCCGTCCGCCGGGTGGCGGTGGGGGGCGGCTCCTGCGGCTCCATGCTCGCCGACGCGGCGGCCAGGGGCTGCGACACCTTCGTCACCGCCGACGTCAAGCACGACCAGTACATCGAGGCGAAGGCCATTGGCATCACCCTGATGGACGCGGGGCATTTTGCCACCGAGAACGTGGTTTGCGCCCCCCTGGCCGAAAAACTGGCCCGGGCTTTCCCAGAGATCCAGGTGGAGCTGGCCGGGCAGAACCGGGAGCCCTATGGGGCGGTGTGATCCCGAAAAAGTTTTTGCGGAGAAAAAAGGAAAAACCGCTTGCAGAGGAGAAATTTCTGTGGTATAATGTCAAGGTCTGAAAACGGGCGGTCCTCTGCTGGGGACCTGGGGAGGGCCCCGGGTCCGCATCCCGCACGAACGCCTATATAACAGGAGGAAAAAATTATGGATCTGATGCAGGCTTTTACCGAGAAGTACAAGAAGGCTGAGCCCCCCGTTGTCGCCGTGGGCGACACCGTCCGCGTTCACCTGAAGGTCAAGGAAGGCAACCGTGAGCGTATCCAGGTGTTCGAGGGCACCGTGATCGCCAAGAAGCACGGCGGCATTGAGGAGACCTTCACCGTCCGCCGCGTTTCCTACGGCGTCGGCGTGGAGAAGGTGTTCCCCGTTCACGCTCCTTCCATCGAGAAGATCGAGCTGGTGCGCCACGGTAAGGTGCGCCGCGCCAAGCTGTATTACCTGCGCAGCCGCGTGGGCAAGGCGGCCAAGGTCAAAGAGGCCCTGTGATCCCACAGAAGGGAGCGGCGTTCAGCCGCTCCCTTCTTCTATATTTGACCAGCCCCGCTCACCGGGGCAGCAGAGAGGAGGAGGACCCTTGAACATTCAATGGTACCCCGGACACATGACCAAGACCCGCCGCCAGATCGAGGCGGACCTGAAAAACGTGGACATCGTGGTGGAGATCATCGACGCCCGCATCCCCATGTCCAGCCGCAACCCGGACATCGACGCCATCTGCGCGGGCAAGCCCCGGCTCATCGTCCTCAACCGGGCCGACCAGGCCGACCCCGCCCGAAACAAGCAGTGGGCCGCCTTTTTCCGGGGGCAGGGCCACGCCGTGCTGGAGACAGACGCCAAGACGGGCAGCGGCGTGAACCAGTTTTCCGCCATCATCCAGAGCGTGCTGAAGGACCAGATCGCCAAGTGGCGGGAGAAGGGCCAGGTGGGCCGTCCGGTGCGGGCCATGGTGGTGGGGGTGCCCAACGTGGGCAAGTCTACCTTCATCAACAAGGTGGCCCGGAAGAAATCCGCCAAGGCAGGGGACCGCCCCGGCGTCACCCGGGGCAAGCAGTGGGTGAACGTGGACCAGTCCCTGGACCTGCTGGACACCCCGGGCATCCTGTGGCCCAAATTTGACGACCAGACCATCGGCATGAACCTGGCCTTTACCGGGGCGGTGAAGGACGACATCATGGACGTGGAGACCCTGGGCTGTCACATGATGACCCTGCTGGCCGAGCGCTATCCCAAGACGCTGACGGACAGCTATAAGCTCCCCGAAGTCCCCGCCCGGGAGGAGGGGGAGAACGACATCGCCTATGGCTATCGGCTCCTTCAGGCCTGCGCCCAGAAGCGGGGCATGCGCATCTCCGGCGGAGAATTCGACACCGAGCGCATGTCCCGGGTGCTGCTGGACGAGTATCGCGCTGGCAAGTTAGGACGCTTTACACTTGAGATACCCCAGGACTAAAGAGAGGTAAACCATGGAAGAGATCGACCTTTGGCAGTATGAGCGCCAGGCCCTGGGGGAGGGGCACGTCCACATCTGCGGCTGCGACGAGGCGGGGGCAGGGCCCCTGGCCGGTCCGGTGTACGCCGCGGCGGTGATCCTGCCCATGGGCGCGGACATCCCCGGCCTGAACGACTCCAAAAAGCTGACGGAGAAGCGGCGGGAGGCCCTGTTCCCCGGGATCCAGGCCACCGCCCTGGCCTGGTCGGTGGCCAGCATCTCCGCCCAGGAGATCGACGAGAGCGACATCCTTACCGCCCGGATGCGCGCCATGCAGATGGCCATCGACGGCCTGTCCCTCCCGGCGGACTTCGCCTTGATCGACGGCAACCGGGACCACGGCAGGGGAGGGGGCGTGACCACGCTCCACCGCTGCATTGTAAAGGGAGACAGCCTGTCAGCCTCTATCGCGGCGGCGTCCATCCTGGCCAAGGTGAGCCGGGACCACTTCATGCTGGAGATGGCCAAAGAATATCCCCAATACGCCTTTGAACGCCACAAGGGCTATGGCACCAAGCTGCACTATGAGCGTCTGCGGGAGTATGGGCCCAGCCCCATCCACCGCAGGAGCTTTTTGAAAAATCTATGAGCGGCCAGGAGAGCCGTCTGCTGGGGCGATGGGGGGAGGCCCTGGCGGCGGAGCACCTGCGCCGGGCGGGCTATCAGATCCTGGCGGCCAACTGGCGCAGCCGCTTTGGGGAGATCGACCTCATCGCCGCCGATCAAAACTACCTCTGCTTTGTGGAGGTGAAGCTGCGCAAAAGCGCGGCCTTCGGCGGGGCGGGGGAGTTTGTGGACCGGCGCAAGCAGAACAAGCTGCGCTTGACGGCGGAGCTGTATCTCAGCTGTCATCAGACCCGGCTCCAGCCCCGGTTCGACGTGATCGAGGTTTATGCTCCCCAGGGGACGGACACAAAAGCGCCCCGTGTCCGTCACATAGAAAACGCCTTTTTCTGACGGAGGGTTTTGGGGGCTTTTTCCCGCCAATCCCTTGACCTTCCGCCGGGAAGCTGTCATAATGGAGTATCGCCATTGCGATTCGTTTCTTGGCATAAGTTTCAAATAGATAGGAATGATCGAGATGCAATATACCAGTACCAGAGATTCGTCCGTCCGCTTCACCGCGTCCCAGGCCATCACCCAGGGCCTGTCCGCTGACGGCGGTCTGCTGACCCCCTATTATATCCCCAAGCTGCCGGGCAACGCCCTGGACGAGCTGAAGGACATGCCTTATCAGGCTCGGGCCGTCTATGTGATGAAGCGGTTTTTGGAGGAGTTCACCGTCAAGGAGCTCACCGACTTTGCTGCCGCCGCCTATGGCCCGGAGAAGTTCGACACCCCCGCCGTGGCCCCTGTCCACACCCTGAACGAGGGCACCCACTGCCTGGAGCTGTGGCACGGCCCCACCTGCGCCTTCAAGGACATGGCGCTGCAGATGCTGCCCCACCTGCTGACCGCCTCCCTGACCAAGACGGAGGAGTTCCGCACCGTGTGCATCCTGGTGGCCACCTCCGGCGACACCGGCAAGGGCGCTCTGGAGGGCTTTAAGGACGTGAAGGGCACCCGCATCCTGGTGTTCTATCCCAAGGACGGCGTGTCCGCCGTGCAGGAGCTGCAGATGGTCACCCAGGAGGGCGACAACGTGGGCGTGGCCTCCGTGGTGGGCAACTTCGACGACGCCCAGACCGGCGTGAAGCGCCTGTTCTCTGACGAGGCCCTGCGGGAGGAGCTGAACAAGCGGGGATTCTTCTTCTCCTCCGCCAACTCCATCAACTGGGGCCGGGTCCTGCCCCAGATCGTCTACTATGTCTCCGCCTACTGCGACCTGCTGCGGGACGAGAAGATCCAGCCCGGCCAGGCCATTAACGTGTGCGTGCCCACGGGCAACTTCGGCAACATTCTG
>URNZ01000019.1 GCA_900549405.1 uncultured Eubacteriales bacterium
CATGCGCTGCTTATAGCACTCGGCCCGCAGCATGTTGTTCACGGAGAAGCAGGAGCCAACCTCACGCAGGACCTCCACATAGTTCAGCTTCAGCAGCCAGTCGGCGTTGTTGATCATCCGGGCCTTGCCCTCGCCAAACTCGATGAACCGCTCCATCTGTTTTTTGAAGCAGTCGCAGTTGTGCCGGATGGTCTCGGGGGTCATCATCTTCCGCATGTCAGTGCGGCCGGAGGGGTCGCCGATCATGCCGGTGCCGCCGCCGATGAGGGCGATGGGCTGGTTCCCGGCCATCTGCAGCCGCTTCATCAGGCACAGGGCCATAAAGTGGCCCACGTGCAGGGAGTCGGCGGTGGGGTCAAAGCCGATGTAGAACACGGCCTTGCCCTCGTTGATCATCTTGGAGATCTCCTCCTCGTTGGTGACCTGAGCGATCAGGCCGCGGGCTTTCAGTTCCTCATAGCAAGTCATTTGATTCTCTCCTTATCTCAATGTGTGTGGATCTTCAACTTTTTTCTTCGGCTGGCTTCTTCGCCAGCAGCACGTTATAGCCAACCACGCCGAAAACGACGATGGCGGCGCCGATCAGAGCAAAGCGCCCCATCTTCTCCCCATAGAACAGGGCCACCAGAATGGGGTTGAGCACCGGCTCGATGCCGGAGACCAGGCTGGCCGTCACCGGCGGGGTGGTCTTCAGGCCGATGGTCAGCAGGATATAGGCAAAGGCCACCTGGAACACGCCCAGGACCACGACGCTGACCAGGGCCGTGGTGGGAAACTCCGTCTCTTTCAATAGGAAGGGCAGCCCGGTGAGAGCGGACAGCACATCCCCCCAGAACACCGAGGAGATGGGGTCGCTGTCGGGCAGCTCGTTCATCAGGAACACCCCGGCGTAAGTCGCACCGGAGATGAGGGCGACAACGTTGCCCAGTCCCCCGCCCATGGTCAGGCTGTCCAGGAAAAAGAAGATCACGCCCCCAAAGACCAGGGCGCAGGCAGCCAGATCCAGCGCCCCCGGCTTTTTGCGGAAGACGAAGATGCTGAACAGGATGACGAAGATAGGGGCGGTGAATTGCAGCACGATGGCGTTGGCTGCCGTGGTCATCTTGTTGGCCATAGCAAAGAGCGCATTGGTCAGGAAGATAAACATGGTGCCCAGGGCCACCCACCGGTTCATCCGCAGGGGGTGACGGATGACCGCCAGATAGATGGCCAGTACGATCAAAGCGATGCCGGTGCGGGCCCCGTTGATGGACAGGCCGCTCCAGGGGATCACCTTCATGCACAGTCCGCCGATGCTGTAGAGCACCGCAGCCAGGAAAATACATATGGTTCCCGTGTGCCGCTGCATGGGACACGCCTCCTTTTCAAACGAAAAACGCCCTCTGTCCGGCAAAATCGGACAGAGGGCGTGAAAACGCGGTACCACCTCTGGTCGCCCGGTCCCTCGCGGGGCAGAGCCTTTTGGAGTGCTTGACTCCGGCGCGGTAACGGGCGCGGCCCGGCCTGTCCCCTACTGCGCTCATCATCAGCGGTTCGGGCGGCTGCTCCAAGGGGTATTCACCGCGGGCTCCTCTCCTCCGTTGCACCAGACCGAAGGCTCTCTGCACAGGCTTCCCGCCGCTACTTTTCCTTTTCGTTGCAGTATTTAGATTTATAGCACAGTTTGGATGCGTTGTCAACACAAAATTCACAGGGTCATTGTGCTGTCAGTATACGCTCAATCCACCCGGCTGCCGCCCCACTCCACCAAGGTGAAGCCCTCCCGAGTTGGGGCAGTGAGGGGCTGCGCCTCGATCTCTACGGGAGCGTCCAGTGGCTTCCAGGCCATGAATACCCGCAGCACCGTGTCCGGCTCCGGGGTGACGGTGAGCCGGGCGTGGTCGGTGTAGGCATCGGTCTGGAAGGCGATCAGGTTATAGGGGTTCTCCTCCAGCTGGGGCAGCCAAAAGACGATGAACTCGTTGGCCTCCCGCCGGGTGAGGCCCAGCCGGGCCAGGGCATCCTCTAAAAAGGCGGCGGAATCCGCCCCGGCCACGCAGAAGCCCCGGGAGAAGTCGTACTCGTTCCGGTCCTCCCCCTCCCAATAGAGATAGTTGTAGCTCTGTCCGGCTCCATCGGTGAGGGTCCCGTCTGGCCGGGCCGTCATGGACCAGCCGCTTGTGTACTTGGGATAGGTGGAGGTCAATTTACCGTCATAATCCAGCGTTACATTTACAGCGGTCTCCTCCTGTGGATAGAGGTAGATCACCGGCTTGGCGGCGGTCTGAGCGAGACAGCCATCCTCCTGAAGATAAAAGTATACCCCGGCGCAGACGCACACAGCCAGAACAGCCAGGATCGCCAGGAGCACGTTTCGTTTCATATCCTTCCCTCCAATTTTTCTGGATACCTCATTTTACGATAGACGCTCCCCTCTGGCAAGAAAAATCTTCCCTCTGACCGCAGAGAATGTACAGAAACGATAAAAAACGCCTATTTTTCCTTGACGAAATTACAGTCATTCTGGTAACATAACATATATTGAAAAAGACGGCTGTATGCCGGAGAAGAAATTAGGAGGAAAAAATGGAACATCAACATCAACACCATCGCGGCCAATGGGGGAGCAATTTCGGCTTTCTGATGGCCACGGTGGGAGCCGCCGTGGGGTTGGGCAATATCTGGGCTTTTCCGTATAAAATGGGGGCCAGCGGCGGGTTTCCCTTTCTGCTGGTCTATGTGATCCTGGCCGCCCTCATCGGCTTTCCCATCATGCTCTCAGAGCTGGCCATTGGCCGCAAGGTGGGCCGCAGCGTTATCGTCAGCTATCAGCGTCTGGGGGGCGGCGTGGGGACCTTTATCGGCTGGCTGGCCATGCTCTCCCCCTTCCTGATCCTCAGCTTTTACACGGTGCTGGGCGGCTACTGCATGGAATATGCGGCGCTGAACTTAGGGGAGCTGCTGGGGCTGTCCCAGCTGTCCCACCTGTCCGGTGCGGAGTCCTTTCACAACATGCTCACCGACCAGCCCATGGCTCTGCTGTTCACGTTCCTGTTCATCGCCATCTGCTTTTTGATCATCCGCGGCGGCATCAAAGACGGCATCGAGCGCTTCAATAAAGTGGGTATGCCCGCCCTGTTTGTTATGCTGGTCATCGTCATCATCCGGGCGCTGACCCTGCCCGGGGCGATCGACGGACTGAAATTTATGTTTGCCCCCAACTTCACGATGTTCAAGGAGGATTTTCTCGGGGTGCTCTCCGCTGCGGGCGGGCAGATGTTCTTCTCTCTGTCCCTGGCCATGGGCATCACCGTCACCTATGGCTCCTACCTTAGCAAGCAGGAGAACCTGGTGAAAAACTCCGCCCTCATTATCATCTCTGATACTCTAGTGGCCATTCTGGCCGGTATGGCGGTGCTGCCCGCCGCTTTCGCCCTGGGCGGTTCCGGGGCGGAACTGGCCGGACCCAAACTGCTGTTCATCACCCTTCAGGACGTGTTCAACGCCATGGGCACTGCCGGTCCCCTGTTCGGGGTGCTGTTCTATCTGCTGGTCTCTCTGGCGGCCATCACTTCCGCCATCGCCCTCACCGAGGTCATGGTCACCTTCTTCCTGGATCACGCCGCCCTGAAGGGCCACAAGCCCAACCGCAGCCGCATTGTGGGCCTGGTCTGCCTGGCCGTCATGGCCGTGAGCACCCTGGTCGCGGTGGACGGCCTGGGGTCCAACGGACTGTGGGTCCCCTTCCACCAGACGGGACGGAACCTGGCCGCCTCCTGGCTGGACTTTATGGACTTCATTTCCGAGGGCGTGGCCATGCCCCTGGGCGCTTTGATCATGACCCTGCTGGTGGGCTGGAAGATCGGCCCCGGCACCATCCGGGACGAGGTGATGGAGCGGGACAATCCCTTCTCCCCCCGGCTCTACCGGTTCTATATCTTCGCCATCCGGGTCATCGCCCCCATTGGCATGGCCTTTATCCTGTATGGCCAGCTGGCCCAGTTCTTCACCGTGGCCTAACATCAAGACAGAAAATGCCGTGTACCGGAAAAACTTCGGTACACGGCATTTTTGTCGCTTATTTATTTTAAATTGGCCCGGTATTTTTCAGCCCGGCTCAGCAGCTCGGCGGCGCTCTGGCGCAGGGCATCGGTGAGGGCGCTGCCCGCCATCAGCCGGGACAGCTCCTGTTCCCGGCCCGGGCGGTCCAGACGGGCCACATGGGTATAGGTCCGTCCGCCCCGCTCTCCCTTCTCCACGGAGAAATGGGTGTCGGCCATGGCGGCGATCTGGGGCAGATGGGTGACGCACAGCACCTGTTTCCGCCGGGCCACCTGGGCCATTTTCTCGGCGATCTTCTGAGCGGCCCGACCGGATACGCCGGTATCCACCTCGTCAAAGACCAAGCTGCCGATGCCGTCGTCCTCCGCCAGCACGTTTTTCAGGGCCAGCATGATGCGGGCCAGCTCGCCGCCGGAGGCGATCTTGTGGATGGGCTTGAGGGCCTCGCCCACGTTGGCGGACATGAGGAACTGGGCCTGCTCCAGGCCCCCCGCCTCCATGCCGTCCTCCCCCTGGCTGGGGCTGAACTCGGTCTCGAACTGTACTTTCGGCATGTCCAGCTGGCGCAGCTCGTCCTGGACCCGGGCCTGGAGGGCCTTGGCGGCCTTTTTCCGGGCCGCTCTCAGCTTTTGGCCCCGTTCCAGAGCGGCCTTTTTCGCCTTCGCCAGGTCTTTTTCCAGGCGGGCGATGGCGTCGTCGGCAAACTCGATCTGGTCCAGCTCCCGGCGGCAGCGCTCCAGATAGTCCAGCATCTCGGCCACGGTGGAGCCATATTTCTTTTTCAGGCGATAGATCACGTCCAGGCGGCTCTCCAACTGGTCCAGCTCATCGGGGGAGAACTCCATCTCCCGGGTCTGATCCCGCAGCAGCTCCGCCGCGTCGTCGGCGGCAGAACGCAGGCTGGACAGCTGCTCGGCCAGCTCCTCCAGACTTGGGTCATAGCGGACGATGCTCCGCAGGGCCCCCTCCGCCTGGGCGATGAGGTCGCAGGCCCCGGAGCTGTCCTCCCCGCCGGACAGGGCCATCAGGCCCTCCTGAAGGCCGTCCATCAGTTTGCCGGAGCTCTGGAGCAGGCGGCGGCGGGCGGACAGCTCCTCGTCCTCACCCGGCGTCAGCTCGGCGCGTTCCAGCTCCCGGATCTGAAATTGCAGGGTGTCCACCCGGCGGGAGCGCTCCGCGTCGTCCATTTTCAGCCCGGCGATCTCCTTTCGGATGCGGCTGACCTGGGCAAAGGCGGCCTGATAGTCCTCCAGCAGGGGCAGGGTGCGGCCAAAGCGGTCCAGATAGGCCAGGTGGCAGGCGGGGTCCAGCAGCTGCTGGCCGTCGTGCTGGCCGTGTATGTCCAGCAGGCAGCGGCCCAGCTCCCGCAGCTGGGCCACGGTGATGGGCCGTCCGTTCAGGCGGCAGGCGTTGCGCCCGTCCCCCTGGATCTCCCGCTGGAGCAGCAGCTCCTCCCCCTGGTCCACGCCGTTGTCGGCCAGCCAGGCCAGGGGCGGCAGACCGGTGAACACCGCCGTGACCAGGGCGGACTTGGCCCCGGTGCGGATGAGCTCCCGGCTGGTCCGCTGGCCCAGCACGGCGCTGATGGCGTCGATGACGATGGACTTGCCCGCCCCCGTCTCGCCGGTGAGGACGTTCAGCCCGCTGTCAAAGCGGATGTCCGCCGACTCGATGATGGCAATATTTTCAATGTGCAACAGGGAAAGCATGGGGTGTTACGTCCCTCCTTCTGGAACCGGGGGTCAGGTGAGCAGCTTGTGGACCTCGCTGCTGAACTTCTGGGCGGCGCTGTTGTCCCGCATGATGAGGATGCCCGTGTCATCCCCCGCCAGACTGCCCACCATGCCGGGGATGTCCATCCCGTCCAGAGCGGAGCAGGCGGCGGAGGCCAGTCCGGGCATGGTGCGCACCACCACGATGTTCTGGGCCACGTCCACCGACGTGACGCCCTCCTTAAAAATATTCCGCAGCCGGGTGTCCGTCCCGGCGGAGCTTTTCCGGTCTGTGGCCGCATAGCGGTACTTCCCCTGGCCGGTGAGCTCCTTCACCAGGCGCAGCTCTTTGATGTCCCGGGACACTGTGGCCTGAGTGGCTGTAAAGCCTTTTGCCTTTAGTGCAGAGAGCAGCTGCTCCTGGGTCTCCACCTCTGTGGACTGGACGATATTCAAGATCTCCGCCTGGCGGGCATTTTTCATTGGGCTGCGCCTCCTAACTTCTGATTCACAAGCTGATAGAAATTCCGGTGGGTCAGCTGCACCAGCTGGGTGGAGTGGCGGGAGCGCTTCACCTCCACCCGGTCTCCGCCGTTTAAGCGGATGGCTTTTCCTCCGTCAACTGACAAGTACAAACACTTGCGTGCCGTCTTGGGCAAGGCGATGGTCACCACGCGGTCCATGGACAGCACCATGGCCCGGGCGGTGAGCCGGTGGGCGCACACCGGGGTGACGATGATGGCCTGGGAGGTGGGCTCCACAATGGGTCCCCCCGCCGCCATGGAATAAGCGGTGGACCCGGTGGGAGTGGCCACGATGACCCCATCCCCCGTCACCGAGGTGACCAGGGTCCGGTCCGCCAGCACGTCCAGCTCCACCACCCGGGCGATGGAGCCCTTAGAGATCACCGCGTCGTTCAGGGCCAGATCCTCGCTCATCAGCTTCTCCCCCCGGAACACCCGCACATCCAGCATCATCCGCTGCTCGGTGGTGTAGCGGCCCTGGGCCAGACCGGCCAGCTGGTTCAGCTCCGTGCGCTCCAGCTCGGCCATAAAGCCCACGCTGCCCATATTCACGCCCAGGATGGGCACGCCGTGAAGGGTGGCGTCCCGGGCGGCGTGGAGCAGGGTCCCGTCCCCGCCGAAGCAGATGAGCAGGTCGGCGGTGGGCAGTTCCCGGGCCAGCGTGCTCAGGTTGGCGTGGCGGGGCACCTCCACCCGGTCCCCCTTCTTGGGGACAAAGGGCAGGCACAGGGCGGTCTTGGCCCCGGCCCGCTCTAAGATGCGCTGGGCCTCCAGGGCCGCTTTCAGACCCCGGTCCCGATAGGGGTTGGAGCTGAGGACGATCTTCATCCCTCGGCCTCCTTCCAGGCGTTGTGGGACTGCTCCACCAGAGCGGCCAGATCCCCGGCGTAGGGCGGCACATCCCGGGTGGTGAGATAGCCTAAGTATTCGATGTTCCCCTCAGGCCCCTTAATGGGGGAAAAGGTAATATCCTTTACACCAAAACCAGCGTTGGCGGCGTGGATCAAAAACTGCTCCAGCACCTCCAGATGGACCTGGGGGTCCCGGACCACGCCCTTTTTGCCCACCTTGTCCTTTCCCGCCTCGAACTGGGGCTTGACCAGGCAGACCCCCTCGCCCCCTTCGGCCATCAGGGGCCGCACAGCGGGCAGGATCAGATTCAGGGAGATAAAGGACACGTCCACCGAGAAGAAGTTCAGGGGCTGAGGGATCTGCTCGGCGGTGAGATAGCGGGCGTTGGTCCGCTCCATGCACACCACCTGGGGGTGGGTGCGCAGCCGCCAGTCCAGCTGGTTATAGCCCACGTCCACGGCGTAGACCTTCTCCGCCCCGTTTTGCAGCATACAGTCGGTAAAGCCCCCGGTGGAGGCCCCGATGTCGGCGCAGATAAAGCCCTTCAGGGTGATGGGCCACAGCTGCATGGCCTTCTCCAGCTTCAGGCCACCCCGGCTGACATAGCGCAGGGTCTTCCCCCGCACCTCGATGGCGGCGTCCTCCGTCACCGGGGCCCCCGCCTTATCTACTTTCTGGCCGTTGACATAGACCTGTCCGGCCATGATGATGGCCTGGGCCTTTTGGCGGCTCTCCGCCAGGCCCTGCTCCACCATGGCCACGTCCAAGCGTTTTTTAGCCATGCTTGCGCACCTCCTCCAGCGCCGCGCGGAAAATCCCGGCGCTGTCCAGTCCCAGCTCCTGCTTCAGGCAGCTGAGCGCTCCGTGGGTCACGAATTTGTCGCCGCTGGTGCGGCAGAGGACCTTGGCCCTCAAACCGGCCTCCGCCACGGCGGCGGCCAGCCGCTCCCCCACGCTGCTGTGGGCGGCACTGTCCTCAACGGTCAACAAAACTTTTGTTTTCTTTACCGATTCCAATACCAGCTCCGGGTCCAGAGGGGTGATGACATTCAATTTCACCACTTCCGCCTGGACGCCCTCTGCGGCCAGAAGCTCGGCGGCCTCCAGCACGTCGTTGATCAGGATGCCATAGCTCACCAGGGTGATGTCGTCCCCTTGGCGCAGCACGGCGGCGTGGCCGGGTCCGGCATCGCCCTGATAGGCTCCCTCGCCCCCCCGGGGGTAGCGGATGGCCACCGGGCCGTCCACATGGAGGACGGCCTGCTCCAGCATCCCAGCAAGCTCGGCATAGCTGGACGGCGCCAGCACCGTCATGCCGGGGACGCTGTCTAAAAAGGCCACGTCGAACACGCCGTGGTGGGTCTCGCCGTCCTCCCCCACCAGTCCGGCCCGGTCCACCCCCAGCACCACGTGGAGCTTGTCGATGGCCACGTCGTGGATGAGCATGTCATAGGCGCGCTGGAGGAAGCTGGAGTAGACAGCGAACACGGGGATCGCGCCCTGTTTGGCCATTCCGGCGGCCATAGAGACGGCGCAGCCCTCGGCGATGCCCACGTCGAAGAAGCGCTCCGGGAAAGCGGCCTGGAACTGGGAAAGGCCCGTGCCGCTCATCATGGCGGCGGTGATGGCGCACACCCGCCGGTCCTGCTGGGCCAGCTGGGTGAGGGTGCGGCCAAAGACGGCGGAGAAGTTCTCCCCCGACTTCTTTTTGGACTTGCCCGTGGCCGGGTCGAAGGGGGACACGCCGTGAAAGGCGTCCGGGTTCTCCTCCGCCGGGGCATAGCCCTTGCCCTTCACCGTTTTCACGTGGAGCAGCACAGGCTCGTTCAGCTCCCGGGCATAGCGCAGGGCGCGGGTCAGTCCGGTCAGGTCGTGGCCGTTCACCGGCCCCACATAGTTAAAGCCCATGTTCTCGAACATACTGCACGGCAGCAGGCTCTGCTTCAAGGCCTGCTTTACCTTATGTGTAAAGCGGTATACCTTGCGGCCTATCTTGCCGGAATTCATCACCCGGCGGTAGTACCGCTTGAAGGTGAGATACTGGGGCTTCAGCCGCTGCCGGGCCAGGTGGTCGGCCACCGCCCCCACGTTTGTGGTGATGGACATGCCGTTGTCGTTCAAAATGACCAGCAGCTGCTGGCCGCATGCCCCGGCGTTGGACAGCCCCTCATAGGCCAGACCGCCGGTGAGGGCGCCGTCGCCAATGAGGGCCATGACCTTATAGTGCTCCCCCAAAGCCTGGCGCGCCCGGACCATGCCTAAAGCCACCGCCACGGAGTTGGAGGCGTGTCCGGCGATGAAGGCGTCGTGGACGCTCTCCACCGGCTTGGGAAAACCGGCGATGCCGCCATACTGCCGCAGGGTGGCCATGGCCTCCCGCCGCCCGGTGAGGATCTTGTGGCAGTAGCACTGGTGGCCCACGTCGAAGACCAGGCGGTCCTGCCGGGTGTCAAACACCCGGTGGATGGCCACCGTCAGCTCCACCGCGCCCAGGTTAGAGGCCAGATGGCCCCCCGTTTTGGACACGTCGTCCACCAGCTCCTGCCGCAGCTGGGCGCAAAGCTCCGTCCCCTCCCGGTCAGAGATCCCGGCCAGCAGCGGGCGATACTCTTCTGTCTCTTTCAATCTATCTTCCTCCCCCTATGGGGATCTCTTTCGTCAGGTTCCCCGTTACTGCTTTCGGCCCGCCAGGGCGTGGGCCAGCCAGACCAGAAACTCCGGCTGGTCAAAGTCCGCCAGGGCGTCCGCCGCCTGCTGGCTCAGCTTCTCCACCAGCTGGGCACAGTTCTCCAGACCCAAGGCGTTGACAAAGGTGCTCTTCTCGTTGGCCCGGTCAGAGCCCACGGGCTTGCCCAGCTCCTGGTCGGAGCTGATGACGTCCAGCATGTCGTCCCGCACCTGGAAAGCCAGACCCAGGGCCTGGGCATACCGGTCCAGCTGCTTCAGCTGCTCCTGGGTGGCCCCGGCGGCGATGCCACCCAGTTGGGTGGCCGCCGAGATGAGGGCCCCCGTCTTCAGGCTTTGCAGCAGCTCCAGCTCTCCCCGGCTGAGGGCGTGGCCCTCCCCGGCCATGTCCAGGGCCTGACCGCCCACCATCCCGGCGGGACCGGCGGCGGCGGACAGGGTGGCCACGGCGGAGACGATGCGCTCCGGGGGCAGTTCTGCCTTGGTCAGCTGGCCGAAGGCCGCCGTGAGCAGGCCGTCCCCCGCCAGAATGGCCGTGGCCTCGCCATACACCACGTGGTTGGTGGGGCGGCCCCGGCGCAGGTCGTCGTCGTCCATGGCGGGCAGGTCGTCGTGAATGAGGGAATAGGTGTGGATCATCTCCACGCCGCAGGCGAAGGGCAGGGCGTCCTCCACTTTCCCGCCGCACATGCGGCAGGCCTCCAGCGTCAGCACAGGCCGGACCCGCTTGCCCCCGGCCAACAGGGAATACTCCATGGCCTCCTGCAAACAGGCGTAGCGGGTATCCTGGCGGAACAACTCCGCCAGGCGGTCCTCGATCATGGCCCGGTCCTGGTTCAGGACGGTCTCAAAATTCTGGTTCATTGCGGCTCCTCCCCGGCGAAGGGCTGCTCCACGGGCTGGCCGTTCTCGTCCGCCGTGAGCAGACTTACCTTCTGCTCCGCCTGGTCCAACTGCTTGGTACACTCCCGCAGCAGCTTGGCCCCCTCCTCGAACAGGGTCATGGCCTGTTCCAGGGGGGCGTCCCCCTGCTCCAGCTGAGAGACGATCTCCTCCAGCCGGGTCATGGACGCTTCAAAATCCAACTTTTTTCTTGCAGCCATAGTCAAACCTCCTGTTCCGGTCCCTGGACCTGGTCTACGTGGCAGCGCAGGCTGCCGTCGGCCAGGCGGAGGGTCAGCTTCTCCCCCGCCCCGGTCTGTTTCACAGAGGAGAGCACCCGGCCCTCCCCGTCTCGGGCGATGGCATAGCCCCGGCCCAGCACCTTCATGGGGCTCATGGCGTCCAGGGCGGCGGCCAGACCGGCCAGCCGCTCTCGGTTCTGGGCCACGGTGCGCTCCAGCGCCTGATTTAAACGGCGGCTCTGATAGTCCAGCAGCAGCCGCTTGGTCTGAAAATAGGCCCCCGGCTGGGTCATGGCCCGGCTCTTGGCCAGGCGGTCCAACCGGCGGCGGTATTGGGCCAGCCGGTGGCCCATCTCCCCCTCCAGCCGCTTTTCCAGGCTGAGCAGGCGGCCATAGACCTCGTTCTGGTCGGGCACGGCCAGCTCGGCGGCGTTAGAGGGCGTGGCGGCCCGCAGGTCGGCCACATAGTCGGCGATGGTCACGTCGGGCTCGTGGCCCACGGCGGAGATCACCGGAATGCGGCAGCGATAGATGGCCCGGGCCACGATCTCCTCGTTAAAGGCCCACAGGTCCTCCATGGACCCGCCGCCCCGGCCCGTGATGATGAGGTCGGCGGCCTTCTCCCGGTCACACCAGGCGATGGCGGCGGAGATCTCCTCCGCCGCGCCCTCCCCCTGAACCCGCACGGGCAGCACCCGCACCTGGGCCATGGGCCACCGGGACTTTAAAATGCGCAGCATATCCCGCACCGCCGCGCCTACCGGCGAGGTGATCAGGGCAATGGTCTTCGGCATGGGCGGCAGGGGCTTTTTGTGCTCCGGGGCAAACAGGCCCTCCCCCGCCAGCTTTTCCTTCAACTGCTCAAAGGCCACGTGAAGGTCCCCCGCCCCCTCCGGGGTCAGGCGGCTGCAATAGAGCTGATACTGCCCATCCCGGGGAAAGACGGACACCCGCCCGGCGGCGATGACCTGCATCCCGTTCTGGGGGCGGAAGCGCAGGGAGACGGCGTCCCCCCGGAACATGACACACCGCAGGGCGCCCTCTCCGTCCTTCAGGGTGAAATAGTGGTGGCCGGAGGGGTACATCTTATAGTTGGAGATCTCCCCCCGCACCAGCAGACCGGACAGCACCCGGTCCCGGTCCATGAGATTTTTCAAATAGAGCCCCACCTGGCCCGGGGTGAGGACGGCCCGCTCCCCTCTCACAGCCGCCCCTCCTGCCGCTCCAGGGCCCGCCAGGTGAGGATGGCGGTGCCCATGGCGTTGTCGGTGGAATACTGGGGCTGGGCGAACAGGGCATTGCACCGGCGCTTCAGCACCTCCCGCAGCTGGGCGTTGGAGGCCACGCCCCCGGAGCACAGCACGGGCAGACCGGGGTGGCGCTCCATGGCCCGCTCGGTCACCTTGGCCACGGTGTCGCACACCACGTTCAGGGTGAACCGGGCCACGTCGGCGGGGTCCTCCCCCTTTTGGACCAGCTGTTCCATCTTGTTCTCCATACCGGACAGGGAGAAGGAGAACTCCCGCAGCTTTACGGGGAAGCGCAGATCCTTCTGCGCCTGGCGGGAGAGCTGGTCCACCGCCTTTCCGGCGGGAAAGGCCAGCCCCAGACGCACGCCGGTGCGGTCAATGAGCTGCCCGGCGGAGATGTCCTCCGTCCCGCCCAGGATCTCGGCCTGGACGGTGACCCCGTCGGGCCGGACCAGCAGCAGCTCGGTGGTGCCGCCGGAGAGATGCCAGGCCAGAAAGGGCCGGTCCAGCAGCTCCAGATGCCCGGCGGACCAAGCCGCCGCAGCTAAATGTCCCTGCTGGTGGGAGTGGGAAAAAAAGGGCACCCCCAGGGTCCGGGCCAGGCTCTGCCCCTGGGATGCCCCCGCCAGAAAGCAGGGCATGTAAGAGCCCTCCACCGCCCGGGGGCGGGTGCTGGCTCCAACTGCCCGAATGTCTTGGAGCCAGCCGCCCTGCTCCAGTTTTTCAAACTGCTCGGGCAGCTGCTTCACGTGCTGAAACAGGGCGTCGCTCTGCCGCAGCCCCAGCTCTCCGGGGCGGACGGAGAGCAGCCGCCCGGCGTTGCAGCCCCCCTCCCCGTCGAACACGGCGGCGGAGGTGGTGTAGTTGCTGGTATCCAGCCCCAGGACCGCCATGGTCAGTCCTCCGCCTTGGGCTGGGAGTCGTCAGCTTTCTCCGGCTTGGGCGGGGTGTCGGCAAACTCCGCCCGGACAAAGCTGCCCAGGATGCCGTTGACAAAGGAGACCACTTCCTGGGTCTCATACCGCTTGGCGATCTCCACCGCCTCGTTGATGGCGGCGGCGTTGGGCACGTCGGGCACATACAGCACCTCGTACATGGCGGTGCGCATGATGGCGGCGGCCATGCGGGGGATGCGGGCAAAGGACCAGCCCACCGCATAGCGGCTGATATAGTCATCCAGCTCGGGGCCGTGGGAGAAGACCCCCTGCACCAGGTCACGGATATACTGCTGCTGCTTCTCGTTGGGGAACTGGGCGTACAGGGCGTTCTCCTCCGCCAGCTCCGCAAAGCGCTCGGTGGTCAGCTGGCTGTCCAGCACTTCCTGGGCGCTGAGGTTTCCAAACCCAAGGGAGAAGATCAGCTGTACCGCGATCTCACGGGCATTGCTTCTTGTCATGGTCGTATCCTCCAAACTCATTCCCCGCCGCTTTCAGCGGGGCGCCGACCCCCACCGCCCCAAAACAAAGGGACGTGCTTCCGGGGCGCCGGTCTAAAATGGTGATTTCACAGGTGATTCTATTATATACATGAATATACAAAAAAGAAAGCCCCAATTTCTCCAAACGGAGAAAAAGAGCGGCGGCCATCCCAAAACAGAGATGGCCGCCTGGCAGCTGCTCATTGATAGAATTTGTGCCCGCCGATCACGGCGATGCACTGCTTGTGGCGGGAGGCCCAGCTCCCGGCGGTGGAATCGAAGAACAGGGCGTTGCGCACCTCCTCCACCACGCCGCCGTCCATCACCAGCTTGGCGGCGATGACGCTGGAGGCGTTGGGGGTCCGGTTGGCCAGGGCCCCGCCCTGATAGGTGGTGAACTGGTTCTTCTGGGCCAGCACCCCCTTCACGGTGTTGGGATAGACGGGGCTGGCCACCCGGTTCATCACCACATTGCCCACGGCCATCTGCCCCTTCAGGGACTGGTTACCGCTCTCGGCATAGATGATGCGGGAGAGCCAGAACAGGGTGTCAGAATTATAATAGGACGCCCCAGACTGGATGGCCCCGCTGCCCCGGGTGACGATCACCTGGTTGGCCGTGGCGTCCCAGCTGATTTTGGCGTCAAAGGCCTGGGCCACCGCCCACAGGGGGACGATCACCCGGCCATTGCTCATCTGCACCTTGTCGGGCAGATAGAGATAGCGGCCATTGGCCACCAGATAGCTCTGGCCGTTCTTGGCCGTCACCGTCATCTTGGGGGTGGTCACGGTCACGGTGCCGGAGCCGCCATCCCAGGCCGCGGCGGCGGCGGGGTCCAGGGCCTTTGCCATTCCGGCCAGGGCCACATAGGTGGTCCCGCCGCTGCGGGTCATGGCCACATCGGTGGGGGCATACTCCCCGTCGATGCGCATCCCGCGCTCCACGCTCTCGGCTACCTCAATGGGGCTCTCGCTGGCCGCGGCGGGTACCGCCTTGGCGCTCTGCTCCACCAGGTCTGCCTGCGTCTCAGTCGTCAGCGCGGAACCGGAAAGGGCTCCGCTCTCCTCCTCTGCCAAGATGGGCGTGGTCTGCTCGGAAGCGACCCCCGCGCCCATCAGGAGGAGTAAGGCAAAGGCGCACAGCAGTGAGGATACTAGCTTGCGTATCATTGTCTACACTCCTACGGAAACAAATTTTGTCATAATTATGACAACCAAAAGCAACAGTTGTTACTTTTGTTACCATATTGTAACCAATCGTCCCCCTGGGCGCAAGGGCAAAACTGCCCATACTTCCCCCGCCGAACTTGTGGAAATTGTCTGAATGTTTTAAATTTTTCGGCTTTTTATCCCGGATACTGGGATTTTTTATTCTTTTTGGCCGATGAAAACAGGCCGGGAGCGCATAAAAATGACGCTGTTTCCGGGATGGAAAACAGCGTCATTTGTTTTTATGCAAACCAGGTTTACTTTACCCGCAGCCGCTTGACCAGCCCCTCGTCCGGGGTGACCCAGGCGGTCTCATAGGTGGTGTAGACCACCATGCCCGGGCGGGCCCCGGCGGGCTTTTTCACGTATTTCACCGGGGTATAGTCCACGGGGACCTTGCCCGACTCCCGACCCTGGGAGAACCAGGCGGCCAGACAGGCGGCCTCGTTCAGGCTCTGCAGGTCGGGCTGGGCCCCGCCGGTCCACAATATCACGTGGGAGCCGTGGATCTTCTGGGTGTGGAACCAGATGTCGCTCTTAAAGGCCTGCTTGCAGGTGAGTAGGTCGTTCTGCACGTTGTTCTTGCCCACCGAGATGCGCAGCCCGGCGGAGGAGCGGAACTCCATGGGCTTGGGGCTTAACCGGCGGCCCTTGTCCTTCCCCTTGGTCTGGCGGCGGAGATAGCCCGTGTCCGCCAGCTCCTGGCGGATCTCCTGCAGGTCCCGTTCTCCCTCGGCCAGGGTAATGTTCTCCAGCACGCTGTTCAGATAGTCCAGCTCCCGGCGGCCCTTCTCCAGCTGGATGGTCAGCATCTCCTCCGCCGTTTTCGCCTTGTTGTATTCCTTATAATATTTCGCCGCATTCTGCTGGGGGGTGAGCAGGGGGTCCAGCTTGATGTCCACTTCGGCCCCCTCCGGGTCATAGAAATCCAGCGCCCGCAGCGTGGCCATGCCGCGCTCCATGGTGTGGAGGTTGGAGGTGATGATGTCCCCGAACTGGCGCAGCCGCTCCCGGTCCTGGGTGGCGTCCAGCTCCCGCTGCTGGTTGGCGATCTTCCGGGCGGTGCGGTCCCGGGCGTTGGTGACGGAGCGGATCAGGTCCTGGCCCTTCTGGCGGATGCGCTCCTGATTTTCCCGCTGCTCATAGAACCGGTCCATCAGGGCGGAGAAGGTGGGGTAGGCGGCGCACGCCCCCGCCTCCTCATACTGCTCCGCCGGGAAGAAGGTGAAGTCCTTTGGCCGCTTTTCGATAGAGATCACAGTGGGCGTAAAGCCGTTTTCCTTCACAGAATTTAACAGCATTTCCGCCGCCTCGGCCACCCGGACCCGGCCCTGGGGCCCCAGCTCGTCAAAGGTCACGTCCACCCGGCCCCCTGCCCGGAAGGCGATCTCCCGGCAGACCAGGGGCGACCAACCGCCGAAGGTATCCAGCAGCCAGTGGTCCACCCGGCTCTCCCCCGGGGCCTGCTCCACCTGGCGGAGCCACTCCGCCCCGTCCAGGGCGGTGGGGTCGGCCTTGTCCATGGCGGGGGGCAGGCGGTAAAACAGGCCGGGCAGCAGCTGCCGCTGGGCGGACATGTCCCCGTCCACCCGGCGCAGGCAGTCCACGATGCGGCCCTGATCGTCCACCAGCACCAGATTGGCCCGGCGGCCCATAGCCTCCAGAATCAGGCGGCGCTCCTTCCGGTCCCCCAGCTCGTCCAGCACCTCCAGCCGCAGCTCCACGATGCGCTCCAGATGGGGCTGCTCCACGCTGAGGATGCGCCCACCCATCAGATGCTTGCGCAGCAGCATACAGAACATGGGGGGCGCGTCCGGGTTCTCCCGGGACAGCTCGGTCATTTGCAGCCGGGGGTGGTTGGGGCTGGCGGACAGCAGCAGCCGCCCGTTCCCCCGGCCCAGGCGCAGGGCCAGAATGATCTCGTCCCGCCCCGGCTGGTGGACCTTGTCGATCTTGGCCCCCGTCAAAATGGGCTTTAATTCTGCCACAACGCCGGACAGACACAGGGCGTCAAGGGGCATATTCCTTCACCTCATTCGTTGTTTTCTGTAAAGTGTTTTTCCTGTTCAGTCGTTCTCCTGCATGGATTTAAGCGCATCTGCCTCGCCCATCAGCACGGCAAACAGCTCGTTCAGGCGCTGGGTCTGGCCCTGGAGATAGAGCCAGCCGAACAGGGCCTCCAGGCCGGTGGCCGTCTGATACTCCCCCCGGCTGGCCGCCTTGGGCACGGAGTGGGGCGCGGTGTTCCGCCCACGGCGGAAGACCTCCTCCTCCTCCGGGGTGAGCATGGGCCGGATGCGCTCCATGGCCGCCGCCTGGGCGGGGGCCGCCACATATTTCACCGTGGCCCGGTGCAGGTCCTTGGCCTTGGCCTTCCCGTGGAGACACAGCCAGGAGCGGACCATCAGCTCGAACACCCCGTCCCCCAGGTGGGCCAGGCCTAAGCTGGACAGGCCCAGCAGCTGGTCCCGGGGCATGTGCAGATCAAAATAGTCGGTCATTGTTCTTCCTCCACCCGCCTGCCATGAAAACGCGCCCCGGGATGTCTCTCCCGGGGCGCGGAGCAGGGACGGTTTTTTACTTGGTGCCGAAAATGCGGTCGCCGGCGTCGCCCAGGCCGGGGACGATGTAGGCGTGGTCGTTGAGCTTCTCGTCAACGGCGGCCACATAGATGTCCACGTCGGGGTGCTCCTTCTGGATGCAGGCGATGCCCTCGGGGGCGGCGATGACGTTCATCAGCTTGATGTGCTTGCAGCCATAGCCCTTGATGAAGGTGATGGCGGCGGCGGCGGAGCCGCCGGTGGCCAGCATGGGGTCCAGGATGATAACGTCCCGCTCGGCGATGTCGTTGGGCATCTTGCAGTAATACTCTACGGGGACGTGGGTCTCGGGGTCGCGGTACAGGCCGATGTGGCCCACCTTGGCAGAGGGGATCAGATTCAGGATGCCGTCCACCATACCCAGACCGGCACGGAGGATGGGCACGATGGCCAGCTTCTTGCCGGCCAGGTGCTTGAAGGTGGCGGTGGCCACGGGGGTCTTGACCTCGATGTCCTCCAGGGGCAGGTCGCGGGTGGCCTCGTAGCACTCCAGGGCGGCGATCTCAGAGACGATCTCACGGAACTCCTTCACGCCGGTGCGCTCGTCCCGCAGGATGGTCAGCTTGTGCTGCAGCAGGGGGTGGTCCAGAACATGAACTTTCTCGTTAAACATGGCGATGCTCTCCTTTTATTGTTGAGATTTTTCCCGGGCAAGCCGCTCCCGTTCCGCCTGAGACAGGCGGTGATACTGGGGGACCAGCGCCCCGCCCTTGACCAGCTCGCCCCGGGCAGCCAGCTCTTCCGCCGCCCGAGCCACGCCCCAGGCGCTCTGCATACGCAGGTGCTCGGGGGCCAGGGTCATGGGTATCCCTTCTTCTGTCAAGGTATTATAGCACAGTTTGGCCCCATCTCCAACGACTATTTTCGAATTTTCATAATTTTTCAGCTCGGCGCCCAGCTCCTCCAACGAGATGGCCCGGTCCGGGGTCAGCCGCTCCAGCCCCGTGCCGGTGGCCAGGAACAGGGCGTTGTACACCTGCTTGCGCCGGGCGTCCATGGCGCAGACGATCAGACTGCCCGCCATGTGGGCCAGGGGCCAGGCCATGGACTCCAGGGTGGAGCAGGGGGCGCAGTCCTTGTCCTCCGGCCAGGCCAGGCCCTTGACGGTGGCCACGCCGATGCGCAGGCCGGTAAAGGACCCAGGGCCCGCCGCCACAGCGATCACGTCCACCTGGTCCAGGGTGAGCTGGCTGTTGGCCAGCATGTCCCGCACCATGGGCAGCAGGGTCCGGCTGTGGGTCAGGCCGCTGTTCTGATAGGACTGGGCCACCAGCTCCCCGTCCCGGCACAGGGCGGCGGAGCAGGCGGTGGCAGAGGATTCCAAGGCTAAGATCATCATGTTTTATCCCACACTTCTTCTGGTTCTAGTTTCTGAGTCTGTTTTCCTTTCCCGCCCCCTGCGGGGGCAGAAAGCGAAAGACTTTTATGCTTCTGCGGTCAAATCGGGGCCGCCGGTGACGGAGATGACCCGCTGGTCGTCCTGCGCCCCCCGGCGGATGTCCACCCGGATGGCGTCGTCATCCAGGGCGTCGTCCACGTTTTCGCTCCACTCCACGGCGCACACGCCGCCCCGGGCCAGATAGTCCTCCCAGCCGATGTCGAACAGCTCGTCCGAGCTGCCCAGGCGATACATGTCAAAGTGGAACAGGGGCAGCCGCCCCCCCTCATACTCGTTGACGATGGTAAAGGTGGGGCTGGTCACCCGGTCCGGGATGCCCAGGCCCCGGGCCAGGCCACGGGTAAAGGCGGTCTTCCCCGCCCCCAGGTCCCCGGTGTAGGCGATCACCGCCCCGGGCTGGATCAGCTGCCCCAGGCGAAAGCCCAGGGCCTCGGTCTGCTCCTCCCCGGCGGTGGTATACTCTTTTGTCATGGGCGCGGCCTCCCCGTTCACAGAAAATTTTCAAATCGTCTTTTATTATAGCACACCTTGGGTTTGCCTTTCCACTGAAATGTGATAAAATATATTGTCTAATTTTTCTCCAAGGAGGCGAGGACTTGTCTGCCCTGCTCTCTCCCTTTCGGGAGTTTTTTCAAAAAGGAGACCGCATTCTGCTCTCCCTGTGTCTGGCGGCCAGCGGCTTCGGTGTGATGCTCATCTACTCCGCCACCCGGTGGCAGCACGACTACAAAGAGGTGATCGTCCAGCTGGTGGCCATCTTCCTGGGCGTCATCGCATATATGGTCATGACGTCGGTGGACTTTCAGCTCTTCACCGAAAAGAACTGGAAGGGTCTGCTCATCTTCAGCGTGGTCATGCTGCTGCTGCTGCTCACCCCCCTGGGGCTGTCTATTTACGGCAACCGGAACTGGCTCCAGCTGTCCAAGATCATCCCCAAGTTCCCCATGAACCTTCAGCCCAACGAGATCGACAAGCTGCCCTTTATCCTGCTGCTGTCCCTGCTCATCTGCCGCATCAAGGACCGGGGGATGGACATCAGTTCAATCCCCTCCGTCATGCGGATCGGCGGCTTCACCGTGTTCATGCTGGGCCTCATCGCCGCCATCTGCGGCGACATGGGCACCTGCGTGGTGTACATGATGATCTTTGTGGTCATGGCCTGGAGCGCCGGGGTAAAGGTCCGCTGGTTCGTCTTAGTGGGCGGCGGACTGATCGCCGCCGCGCTGATCCTGTGGTTCTTCATCCTGCCGGACACCGACCTGTGGGACAGCAACTATATCATCATGCGCTTCCGGGTGGTGCTGGACCACAGTCTGGACCCCCAGGACAAGGGCTTTCAGCAGAGCCGCTCTATCCTGGCCATCGGCTCTGGCCAGCTCTTCGGCCAGGGGCTGCTCCACGGCATCCAGACTCAGGCCGACTACAGCAGCGCCCTCCCTGCCCGGGACACCGACTTCATCTTCGCCGTCTGCGGCGAGGAGTTGGGCATGGTGGGCTGCCTGGCCCTGCTGACCCTGCTGTTTCTCATCGTCCTGCGGTGCGTGTGGGTCAGCCGCCGGGCCAGCTCCCCCTTCTCCGCCTATGTGTGCATGGGCATGGCGGGGATGCTGCTGGCCCAGATCTTGCTGAACGTGGGCATGTGCCTGTATGTGCTGCCCGTCATGGGCCTGACGCTCCCCTTCATCAGCTATGGCGGCTCGTCCATCATCACCCTGTTTGCCGCCATGGGCATCGTCTCCAGCGTGAAGGCGCGAATGCTGCCCAGCTGGCTGCGGAACCAGAGCAACGCCTGAGCGTAACAACCTGAACAACAGAAAAACGCCCGTGTCTTCCGAAATTTCAGGAAGACACGGGCGAATTTTTATTTTCTCTCCCAGTCGGGGATGGCTTTTGCCTGCTCATACAGGCGGACATAGCTGGCGTGGCGGGTGGGCTGGATCTCCCCCCGCTTCAGGGCGGCCAGCACGGCGCAGCCCTTCTCCTTCACGTGGGCACAGTCCTGAAACTGGCACTGGTCCACATAGGGCGCAAACTCCGGGAAGCACCGGGCCAGCTCCTCCTTGCGCATCAGCTCCATGCGGTCCACGTCGAAGGAGGAAAAACCCGGGGTGTCCGCCACCACCGCCCCGCAGCCCAGGCGGAACAGCTCCACATGGCGGGTGGTGTGGCGGCCACGGCCCAGCTTTTCGCTCACGTCCCCGGTGGCCAGGTCCACCTGGTCGTCCAGGGCGTTTAAAATGCTGGATTTTCCTACGCCGGAGTTGCCTGTAAAGGCAGATACCTTTCCGGCGATAAGGCTTCTCAGCTGGTCCATGCCCTCCCCCGTCTGGGCGCTGACCTTCAGGGTGGGAAAGCCCGCGGCGGTGTAGATGGCCGCCAGGTCATCCCCCGGCTCTAAGTCGCACTTGTTCACGCAGATGACGCAGGGGCAGTCACGGCTCTGGGCGATGGCCACCACCCGGTCAATGAGGAACGGGTCGGTGACCGGGATGGCCTGGGAGGCGATGATGACCAGCTGGTCGATGTTGGCCACCGCCGGGCGGTAAAACTGGTTCTTCCGGGGCAGGATGCGGTCTAAGGAGCCGCTGCCGTCCCCCAGGGGGGTGAACTCCACCCGGTCCCCCACCAGGGGGGTGACCTTTTGGTGGCGGAGCTTGCCCCGGCCCCGGCAGGCGGTGACGGTCTGGCCGTCGTCCACGTAGTAAAAGCCGCTGAGGGCCTTCATGATGATCCCTTCCATGGCGTTACCCGGCCAGCGTGACGGAGAAGGTACTGCTGCGCACCCCGTCGAAATAGACGGTGAGGGTCTTGGTCTCCCCCGCTGTGCCGGTGACGGGCACGGAGACGGAGGTGTTCATGGCGGCGTCCACGCTCTCGTCAAAGATGACCTGGCCGTCCATGATGACCTGAACGCTGACGCTCTGACTGCTGACAGGCAGGTCGATGTCCACATTCTGGGTCACTTCCTTGGGGGCGCTGGCGGGGTCGGGGCCCTTGCTGATCTGCAGGTTCACCTTGGTGCCCGCGTCCACCTGGGTATAGGCGGCGGGGTACTGGCCCACCACTTTTCCGGCCTCCACCGTATCGCTGTAGACCTTGTCGGTCTTGCCCACGGCCAGGTTCATGGTGTTCAGGTCGCTGGTGGCCTGCTCCAGGGTGCGCTCAGTCAGGCTGGGCACGGCCACCTGCTCCGTCTTGGGGCCCAGGCTGATGACCAGCTGGACCTTGGTGCCGGGGGCCACGGGGGTGTCCACCAGGGGGGTGAAGGAGATCACGTGGTCCTTGGCCACCTCTTTGTCGTTTTCATAGGTGGCGGTGATGTCGCTTGTCTTGATGCCCACCCGGTCCAGCTCGATATAGGCCTGGCGATACTCCATGTTGGAGAGGTTGGGCATGCTCTTCACCTGGGGTCCGGCGCTGACGGTAACGGTGATCTCCGTCTTGTCGGCGCTGACGCTGCTGCCCGCCGCCGGGGACTGGTCCAATATGGTCCCGGCCTCGGAGTCGTCCTCCTGGACCTCCCCCTGGACCACGGTGAAGTGGTCCTTCAGCAGGGCGGAGTCCTGGATCACGTCCTCATACAGCTGGCCCTTCAGGTTGGGCACCTGATAGCCCTGGGGCTGGGACAGCATCCCGGAGAACAGGGTGCGGTAGAGTACCACGCCCACCACCAAGATGAACAGCAGGATGCCCGCTGCTCCGGCGATCATGCCCCAGCGGGGCCCCCGAGGCTCTGGCTCGTCCTCTTCCTCCTCATAGGGGAGGGAGTCGGGCCCGGGGACCCGGCGGCGCTCGCTATAGGTGCGGCTGCCCCGGCCTGTCCCCCCGTGGATGGGGGTGACGGGACGGATGCGGGTCTTGTCCTCGTCAGGCTCCTCGGGGAGAAACTCGTTGACGTTATAGTCAAAGTTGATGTTGGGGTTCTTGCGGAACTCCTCCAGGTCGGCCAGCATCTCCCCCGCGTCGGCATAGCGGTCGTCCGGGTTGGGGGCCATGGCCTTCATGGTGATCTCCTCCAGAGCCTCGGGGATGGTGGGGTCGATCTCCCGCGGCGAGAGGGGGATGGAGTTGATGTGCTGGATGGCCACGGACACGGCGGTGTCCCCCTCAAAGGGCAGCCGCCCGGTGATCATCTCATACAGCACCACCCCGGCGGAGTACAGGTCGCTGCGGGCGTCGATGTGGCTGCCCCTGGCCTGCTCCGGGGAGATATAATGGACGGAACCCAGGGCCTCCTGGGTCAGGGTGCTGTGTCCGCCGGAGGCCACCCGGGCGATGCCGAAGTCGGCCACCTTCACGCTGCCGTCCCGCAGCACCATCACGTTGTGGGGCTTGATGTCCCGGTGGATGATGCCCCGGCTGTGGGCGTGGCCCAGGGCCTTTACGATCTGGGTGATGAAGTGCAGGGCCTCCCGCCAGTTCAGCTTGCCCTCCTTCTTCTGCATATACTGCTTCAGGGTGATCCCGTCGATGAGCTCCATGACGATGTACTCAATGTCAGTGGAGCGGCTGACATCATACACCGCCACGATGTTGGGGTGAGACAGCATGGCCACGGCCTGGGACTCGTCGTGGAAGCGGCGGCGGAACTCGGCGTCCTGGGCCAGGTCCTCCCGCAGGATCTTCACCGCCACCAACCGGTTCAGCCGGTGGCACCGGGCTTTATACACCTTGGCCATCCCGCCGGTGCCGATGAGCTCCAGGATCTCATATCGGTTGTCGAGTAATTTACCTATGTACTGATCCATGGTAAATCTCCTCCTTTTCAATCAGCATCATTGTTCCGGTCAGCAGCGCATGAGCACCACCGTCACGTTGTCCGGCGCGCCCCGGTGCAGCGCCACGTCCAGTAGCCGCTGGCAGCAGGCCTCGTCCTCGCCGCCGTGGATGACCTCATAGAGGATCTCCTGGTCGGTGACCACGTTGCTCAGCCCGTCGCTGCACAGCAGCAGATAGTCCCCCGGGGCCACGTCCTGCTCAAAGCAGTCGGCCAGCAGCACCGGCTCGGCCCCCAGGGCCCGGGTGATGAGATTCTTGTGGGGGTGGTTCCGGGCCTGTTCCCGGGTCAGCTCCCCCCGCTGGACCATGTCCTCCACCAGGGAGTGGTCCCGGGTGATGCGGGTGATGCCATCCCGGGTGATGTGATAGGCCCGGCTGTCCCCCTCGTTGAGGAGAACGGCCTTCCCGTTCCCCGCCAGGGCGGCCACCAGGGTGGTACCCATGCCGGTGCAGTCCGGGTCCTCCACCGCCTTTTGGAACACCCCGTCGTTGGCGTGGGCGGCGGCGGTCTTCAGCCATTTCTGGGGGTCGTCCCCCGGCTGGCCCTGTTCCTCCAGCTTGCGCATAAACAATTCCACCGCCATAGAGCTGGCCACATTTCCGGCCCGGGCCCCGCCCATGCCGTCACAGACCACCGCAAGGCCCCGGCCATCCTCCAGCTCCCGGACGGCATAGGCATCCTGGTTCTGCTGGCGCACGGCGCCGCGGTGGGTGATTCCCCATAGTTTCATGGAACTTCTTCCTCTTTTCCGCCGGGGTCCCGGCTTCTGATCGGCCCGTCAGGGCTGAGACTGCCCCTCTTTCATGGCCTTTCGTCTCAATTGGCCGCAGGAGGCGTCGATGTCCCCGCCCAGCTTTCGCCGCACCGTCACGGTGACGCCGTGGCGCTCCAGCCGCTTTTGAAAGGCGGCCACCCGGCGGCTGGGCTTTAGGGGACTCTCCTCCACGTCGTTCAGCGGGATCAGATTCACATGACCGGGGGTGCCCTTCAACCGGCTGGCCAGCAGGTCGGCCTGCCAGTCGCTGTCGTTCACCCCGTCGATCATGGCGTATTCATAGGAGATGCGCCGCCCGGTGGTCTGGAAATACCGGCGGCAGGTGTCCATCAGCTTCTCCACCCCCACGGAGCGGTTCACCGGCATGATCTTGGACCGGGTCTCGTCGTCCGGGGCGTGGAGGGATACGGATAATGTTAATTGTAACCCACGTTGGGCCAGTTTGTCAATTTTGTCTGTCAGTCCGCAGGTGGACAGGGAGATGTGCCGCATGCCGATGTTCAGCCCCTCCGGGTGGTTGACCAGGGTGAGGAACTTCATCACCGTGTCGAAGTTGTCCAGTGGCTCCCCGATGCCCATGAGGACGATGTTGGAGACGGGCTCCCCGCTGTCCAGCTGGGTGAACAGCACCTGGGCGATCATCTCCGCCGGGGTCAGGTCCCGGACCTTGCCCGCCAGGGTGGAGGCGCAGAAGGCGCAGCCCATGCGGCAGCCCACCTGGCAGGAGATGCACACGGTGTTCCCGTGCTTATAGCGCATGAGCACTGTCTCGATGCAGTTGCCGTCGGAGAGCTCCCACAGATATTTGATGGTCCCGTCCAGCTTGGACACCTGCTTCCGGGCCACCTTGGGCACGGTGAGGAAGCACTGCTCCGCCAGCTTCTGCCGCAGGGCCTTGGACAGGTCGCTCATCTCGTCGAAGGAGGTCACGCCCCGATAGAGCCAGTGGAAGATCTGCTTGGCCCGGAAGGCCGGTTCCCCCTGCTCCTTCAGCCAGGCGGCCAGTTCCTCCGGCGTCATAGACCCAATATCGACCACGTTATCCCTCCTCCCTTCTCATCTTGCTAATAAAGAAGCCGTCCGTCCCGTGGCGGTGGGGCCACAGGGTCACGCTTCCGCCCTGTACCAGTCCAACGGGCCCAGGCAATGGAAAGGCTTCCGCCTTGTAAGAGTTGTTCTCCGCTAAGAAGGTCTCCACCACCTCCTCGTTCTCCCGGTACAGCAGGGTGCAGGTGGAGTACATCAGCGTCCCGCCCGGTTTCACGTAGCGGGCGGCGTTGCGCAGGATGTCCAGCTGCACCGCGGGCAGGTCGGCCAGAGGGGCCGGGTCCTTATAGCGGATGTCCGGCTTTTTGCGGATGACGCCCAGACCGGAACAGGGGGCGTCCACCAGCACCAGGTCAAAGGCGTTCTCCCACTCCGGGCGGAACACCTTGCCGTCGGCGGTCTTTGGACTAATGATGGTCAGACCCAGCCGGTCCGCCCCGGCCTGGATCAGCTTCTTTTTGTGGGGGTGCAGGTCGCAGGAGACGATCTCCCCCTGGTTTTCCATGGCGATGGCCGCGGCGAAGGATTTTCCTCCCGGCGCGGCGCAGCAGTCCAGCACCTTCATGCCCGGCTTGGCTCCGGCGGCCAGCACCGCCATGCGGGAGGCCGGGTCCTGGACATAGAACAGTCCCTGCTGAAAGGCCTCCAGCCGCTCCAGGTCGCCGGTGCGGTGGAGCAGCAGGCAGTTCTCCAGCCAGGGGTGAGGCTCTGCCTCCACGTGGTCGGCCTCCAACATCGCTTTCAGCTCCTCCGCCGTGGTCCGGGTGGTGTTCACCATTACGGCGGTGGGGGGCTGGCTGTTGTCGGCGGCCAGCAGCTGGGCGGTCTCCTCCTCTCCAAGTGACAGGATAAACTCCTTTACAAGCCACTCCGGGTGGGAGTACAGGGTGGACAGATAGGCCACTGGGTCCCCCTGGGGGATGACGGGCATGTTTTGCAGGCTGCGCTCCATGCTGCGCAGGATGCCGTTGACCATCCCGGCGGCCCGGGGGTTCTTGCAGTGGGTCTTCACCAGGGTCACGGCGCTGTTCACCGCCGCGCTGTGGGGGATGCGGGTGAGGAACAGCATCTGATAGGCCCCCAGGCGCAGGGTCTGGACCACCTTTCCCTCCATCCGCTTCAGGGGGATGTTGGAGAATTTCGAAAGGTAAAAGTCCAGCAGCATCTGGTTTTGCAGCACGCCAAAGCACAGCTGGGTGGCCAGTGCCGCGTCCCGTCCAGACAGCTCCGCCGCCGCAAGCTGTTTTTTCAGCGCTCCGTCGGACCATCCCCCCTGCCGCTGGCAGGCGTTCAGGGCCAGCATGGCCGCTTCCCGTGCATCCATAGTGGTTCCTCCTCGCGTTCCTGTTCTCTCTCGTCAGTCGATGTGAATGGGGTGTCCCCGCAGATAGTCCGTCGCCGCCATCCGGCGGCTGCCCGGGGCCTGAAGCTCTAAGATCCGCAGCACGGCTCCATCGCCGCAGGCCACGTCGATGCCCTCTTTCCCCGCGGCCAGCACCGTGCCGGGGGCCTTTTTCGTAGTCTCCCCCGTCAGTCGGGAGGCAAAGACCTTTACCGGCTGGCCCGTCAGAATATCCGTGGATGTGGCGGGCCAGGGGTCCAGACCCCGGATCTTGTCGTGGATGGCCTGGCCGCTCTGCTGCCAGTCGATGGGCGACAGCGCCCGGGACAGCATGGGGGCATAGGTCACCTGGTCCGGGTCCTGGGGGGTGCGCTGAGCCGTTCCGGCGGCGATGTCCGCCACCACCTGCACCAGCAGCTCTCCGCCCAGCTGGGCCAGCCGGTCATGGACCTGGCCCACCGTCTCCTCCGGGCCGATGGGGGTGCGCACCTGGGCGATGATATCCCCGGCGTCCAGCTCGTGGGCCATGTGCATGATGGTCACGCCCGTCTCCTTGTCTCCGTTCACCACCGCCCAGTGGATGGGGGCGGAGCCCCGGTACTTGGGCAGCAGGGACGAGTGGACGTTGATGCAGCCCTTGGGGGGCAGCGCAAGCATCTCGTCGGGCAGCACCCGGCCATAGGCGGCCACCACCACCAGCTCCGGGGCCAGCGAGCGCAGCTGCTCCAGCGCGGCGCCGTCCCGCAGGGTCTCGGGCTGGAACACGGGGATGTCGTGGGCCAGGGCGCTGGCCTTGACGGGGGTGGGCTTCGTCTTATTCTGGTGGCGGCCCACCGGCTTGTCCGGCTGGCTGAACACGCCGCACACCTCATGTCCGGCGGCCACCAGGGCCTCCAGGGAGGGGACGGCGAAGTCCGGGGTGCCCATAAATACAATTCTCATTCTTCCGTCTCCTGCGCTTCCATGAGCTCGTCCAGCTCGTCGCTGGTATAAAGCCGGTCACACAGCTCGCTGTACAGGTGGCCGTCCAGGTGGCTCAGCTCGTGGCAGAAGCAGCGGGCGGTGAGGCCGGTGCCCTCCACCTCGAACCAGGCGCCGGTGCGGTCCTGGGCCTTCACCTTCACCCACTCCGGGCGCTTGACATAGCCCCACTTGCCGGGCAGAGACAGGCAGCCCTCCAGGCCCTCCTGCTCCCCCTCCTGGGCCAGGATCTCCGGGTTCACCAGCTCCAGCATCTCGTCCTGGTCGTTGACCACGATCACCGCCCGGCGGAGGATGCCCACCTGGGGGGCGGCCAGACCCACGCCGTTGGCCTTGGCCAGGGTCTCCTTCATGTCATCCAGCAGATCGGCCAGCTTCTGGTCAAAGCTGGTCACGGGGTGACAGACCTTGTGCAGCACCGGCTCGTCCTCGCCGGTGAGAATGGTACGAATCGACATAATGACTCTCCTTCGTGTGTTAAAATCAGCTATAGTAGGGGTCCAGGTCGGCGTATACCGACACCCCTCGGTTCTCTTTATCCCGGTGGGCCGCCCGCAGCAGGTGGGCGATCAGCTCCCGGGTGGGGCGGTCATTCCGGCCCGTCAGGGTCAGGCGATAGCGATAGCGGTTGTTCACCTTGGCCACCGCCGCCGGGGCGGGGCCGAATATCTGGGTGTCGCTCCCCCGCAGGGCCTGGTCCATGGCCTGGCGCAGGCGCATACAGCACCGGAGCACCGCCCCCTCGTCCAGGCCGGAGGCGGTGAGCACGATCACGTCCCGGAAAGGGGGCAGCCCCCGCAGACGGCGCATCTCGATCTCCGTGGCGTAAAAGTTTTCATAGTCCTGCCTGGCGGCAAAGCGGATCACGTCGTTATCCGGCGTGAAGGTCTGGATCACCGCCCGGCCCTGCTTCTCTCCCCGTCCGGCCCGGCCCACCACCTGGGTGAGCAGGGAGAAGGTCCGCTCCCCCGCCCGGATGTCGTCCACATACAGGGAGAGGTCGGGGGCCACCACGCCGACTAATGTGACGTTTTCAAAGTCCAGGCCCTTGGCCACCATCTGGGTCCCCACTAAGATGGGCACGTTCCGCTTGCGGAAGCGCTCCAATATCTCCTCGTGGGGGTGGGCGGCGGAGATGCAGTCGGTGTCCATGCGCAGCACCTCCACCCCGGGGAACTGCTCCTCCAGCTCCTCCTGCACCCGCTGGGTGCCAAAGCCGATGAAGTTCAGCTGCCCCCCGCACTCGGGACAGGCCCTGGGCAGGGGCTGGGAGAAGCCGCAGTGGTGGCACATCAGCCGCCCGTTGGCGGAGTGATAGGTCAGCTTCACCGAGCACCGGGGGCACTCGGGCACCTGGCCGCACTCCCCGCAGGAGACCATGCGGCTGGCCCCCCGGCGGTTGAGAAACAGAATGGACTGCTCCCCCCGCATCAGGTTGTCCTCCAGCTCCCGGCGGAGCCTGGCGCTGATGGTCCCGGCGTTGCCCTGGCGCAGCTCCTGTTTCAGGTCCACCAGGATGACCTCCGGCAGGGGCTTTTGGTTGAAGCGCTCTTTCAGGCAGAACAGGGATATCTGCCCGGACCTGGCCTGGTGCATGGTCTCCAACGACGGGGTGGCCGAGCCCAGCACCAGCAGGGCGTTGTGCTGGACGCAGCGGTATTTGGCCACATCCCGGGCGTGGTACCGGGGGACGTTTTCCGACTTATAGCTGCTCTCCTGCTCCTCGTCCAGGATGATGAGTCCCAGGTCGGGCACGGGGGCGAATACCGCCGAGCGGGTGCCCACCACCACGTCGGCGTCCCCCCGCCTGGCCCGCTTCCACTCGTCATACCGCTCCCCCGCCCGCAGGGAGCTGTGGAGGACGGCCACACGCTTTCCAAAGTGTGAGGCGAATATCCTTAACAGCTGCGGCGTGAGCACGATCTCGGGCACCAGCACCAGGGCCTTTTTTCCCCGGGAGAGCACCTGGCGGATGAGCTGGATATACACCTGGGTCTTGCCGCTGCCTGTCACGCCGTACAGCAGAGCCGCCGCCGGTTTTCCGCTGCGGGAGAGGGCGTCCAGGCCGTCCACCGCCCGCTGCTGCTCGCCGTTGAGCCGCGGCGGCGGGGCCGGGTCCACGTCATCCAGGGGGGCGCGGCGGAGCACCTCCCGGCTGGACAGGGTGAGGATGCCGCTCTTCTCCAGCGACTTGATGGTGGGCATGGATGCCCCGGTGAAGTAGCACAGTTCCTTGGCCGAGGCGCTGCCCAGGGTACACAGCAGCTCGGTCACCGAATAGCGCAGGGGTGCGGACTTCCTCCGGGGGGTGACCATGGCCATGGCATCCTCCGCCGGGATGGCCAGCTGGGCCAGCTTCTCCGTCTTGTCCCCCACCCCCCGCTGGGTGCTGGTCTCCAGGGCGGCTGCCCCGGCGTCGATGAGCTTCCGGATGGAGGGGTTGGGGTCCTTGGCCCCAAAGGCCAGGCGGATCTGCTCCATGTCCCCGCTGCCACCCCAGTCCTCTAGCAGAGCCAGCAGGCGCTCTGCCCCGGCGTGGCCGCGAATGGCGGCGCAGACCTCCTCATGGCTGTGCTCCGGCGTCAGCGTCACGCAGTCCCGCAGGGCGTAGTATAAGCCCGCGGGGAGCATGGCCTTGACGCAGTCGTACACCGTGCAGAAATACCGCTCCCGCATCCACAGGGCCAGCTGAATGGCGCTGTGGTCCAGCACCGGGCCCTCGTCCAGCCGGGCCAGGATGGCCTTTAAAGCCTGCCCACCCTCGGGGGCCTGCTCCAGGGACAGGACGATGCCGTCCGACCCCCGGTTGCCG
>URNZ01000020.1 GCA_900549405.1 uncultured Eubacteriales bacterium
ACGTGCTCGCCGTAGCACGCATAGAGGTAGTCCTTCATCTCCGTGCGGTACGGCACGCCGTATTTTTCTGCCACGCCGCCGACATAGCGGTTCTCGCCGCAGCCGACAAACTCGGCGAAGTCGGATTCCTTCGCGTCAATGCCGTATTTCTTCAGCGCACGGACGCCGGTTTTCGCCATGTATTCCTCGGAATCGATCAGCACGCCGTCCATATCGAATAAAACTGCTTTCCAGGCCATAAAACTCTCCTTATCTATAGAAAAAGGCCGCCATATTGCATATGGCGGCCATAAAATTTGCTTACAGAGCCTTCTTCGCGGTCTCGACGAGAACCTTGAACGCCTCGGGATCGGCGATGGCGAGCTCGCTCAGAGCCTTGCGGTTCATCTCGATGCCGGACTTCTTGAGGCCGTAGATGAAACGGCTGTAGTTGATGCCGTAGGGAGCGACGGCCGCGGAGATACGGGAGATCCACAGCTGGCGGAAATCTCTCTTCTTCAGCTTGCGGCTGACATACGAATAAACGCCGGACTTTGCAACGGCCTGCTTGGCCATCTTAAAGTGACGGGACTTGGAGCCCCAGTAGGACTTCGCGAGCTTCAGGGTCTTATTTCTTCTTTTGCGCGTCATCATCGCGCCTTTCACTCTTGCCATGGTATGTCAGCCTCCTATGTCTTGTGGTAAAATCTTATTTATACAGGATCATGCGCTTGATGGCGGCCTCGTTGGTCTTGTCGGCATAGGTGGTGCCGCGCAGAGCCCGCTTCAGCTTGGTGGTCTTGCCGTGGCCATTGAGCAGGTGACGCTTCTTGGTCATGGCGCGCTTGACCTTGCCGCTCTTGGTGAGGGAAAAACGCTTCTTGGCGCCGCTGTGAGTTTTGATCTTGATCTTCGGCATAACAGAGAACTCCTTTACTTACTTTTTCGTATCTTTGGCAGGCTTGGGGGACAGGAAAATGGACATGTGCCGTCCCTCCAGCTTGGGGCTCTTGTCCACGACAGCGATCTCGCCGCAATCCTCAGCAAACTTCATCAGCAGGTCCTGGCCGATGTTGGTGTGCGCCATCTCGCGGCCGCGGAAGCGGACCGTCACCTTGCAGCGGTTGCCCTCGGACAAAAACTTCTGGGCGTTTCTCAGCTTCACATTGAAGTCGTTCACGTCAATGCTGGGGGACATCCGAACCTCTTTGATCTCCACCACGCGCTGATTCTTGCGGGCTTCCTTCTCGCGCTTGGTCTGCTCGAACCGATATTTTCCGTAGTCCATGAGCTTACACACGGGGGGGACGGCGTTGGGAGAGATCTTCACCAGATCCAGTCCCTGCTCCTCTGCCATGCGCAGAGCCTCCTGCGAGGACACGATGCCCAGCTGTTCTCCGGTGTCAGAGATCAGGCGGACCTCCTTATCCCGGATTTCTTCATTGGTTTGATGACCTGTGTTAGCGATGGGAAAGCACCTCCAGACAAAATAAAAATACGGCTGCCGGTAAGGCCCCCGTATCACAACAAAACAACGCCGGAAACCCGGCGGTATCTTCATGTTGACCCGTTGGCTCTGGCCTGGGGTGAGGACGAGGAACCGTACCTACTTTCTTGTACCCGGATAGTTTACCACCGGACAAGCCGCTTGTCAAGCAAAATTTTAAAATTCCCGGTCCTTTCGGACCGGGAATCCCAAATTATTTTGTGTCGTGTATCTGGCTGACCTTCAGGCGGTTGATGGCCCGGGCCAGGGTAGCCTGGGCGAACTTATACTCCTGAATGGTCTGCTTCTGCAAGATGGCCTCCCGGGCGCGGGCCTCCGCCCGTTTGGCCCGGTTGGCGTCGATCTCGTCGGGGCGCTCGGCGGAGTCGGCCAGCACCAGCACCTCATTGTTCTCCACCTTGATGAGGCCCCCGGACACGGCGGCGGTGCGCCGCTCCCCGCTGGGCAGGGTGACGCTCATGGCCCCGGGAATCAGGGCGGCGATGGTGTTGCTGTGGCCGGCCAGGATGCCCATGGAGCCGTCCACCGCCGGGACGGTCAGGCTGACGCACGGCCCCTCGTAAAAGGGCCGGTCTGCGGCCAGCACCCGCAGATGGAACTCCTTGGCCATTTACGCTCCCTCCGCTTCCAGCTGCTTGGCCTTGGCGGCCACATCCTCCAGGGTGCCCACGTTATAGAAGGCGGCCTCGGGATACTGGTCGGCCTCGCCGTCTACAATGGCCCGGAAGCCCTCCAGGGTGTCCTTCAGGGGGACATATACGCCGGGGATACCGGTGAACTTCTCTGCCACGTGGGTGGGCTGGGCCAGGAAACGCTGGATCTTCCGGGCCCGGGTGACGGTGGTCCGGTCCTCGTCGCTCAGCTCGTCCATGCCCAGGATGGCGATGATGTCCTGCAATTCGCTGTATTTCTGAAGGGTCTCCTGCACCTGGCGGGCCACCCGGTAGTGCTCCTGCCCCACGATGTCCGCCTCCAGAATGCGGGAGGAGGACTCCAGGGGGTCCACAGCCGGATAGATGCCCTGCTCGGCGATCTTACGGCTCAGGACGGTGGTGGCGTCCAGATGGGCGAAGGTGGTGGCGGGGGCCGGGTCGGTCAGGTCGTCGGCGGGGACGTAGACGGCCTGGACGGAGGTGACGGAGCCGTCCTTGGTGGAGGTGATGCGCTCCTGAAGCTGGCCCATCTCGTTGGCCAGGGTGGGCTGATAGCCCACGGCGGAGGGCATTCTGCCAAGCAGGGTAGACACCTCGCTGCCCGCCTGGACGAAACGGAAGATGTTGTCGATGAACAGCAGCACGTCCTTGTGCTCCTGGTCCCGGAAGTATTCCGCCATGGTCAAGCCGGACAGGGCCACCCGCATACGCACGCCGGGGGACTCGTTCATCTGGCCGAACACCAGGGCCGTCTTGTCAGACACGCCGCTCTGGCGCATCTCGTGCCACAGGTCGTTGCCCTCGCGGCTGCGCTCGCCCACGCCGGTAAAGACGGAGTAGCCGCCGTGCTGCATGGCCACGTTGTGAATGAGCTCCTGGATCAGCACGGTCTTGCCCACGCCGGCGCCGCCGAACAGGCCGATCTTGCCGCCCTTGGGATAGGGCTCCAGCAGGTCGATGACCTTGATGCCCGTCTCCAGGATTTCCACCGCGGGGCTCTGCTCCTCAAAGGAGGGGGCGGGGCGATAGATGCTGCTGCGGGGCACGTCGTCGGCCACGGCGGGGCCGCCGTCGATGGGCTGGCCCAGCACGTTGAACATGCGGCCCAGGGTGGCCGCGCCCACGGGGACCTGGATGGGGTGGCCGGGGGCCTCTACCTTCATGCCCCGGGCCAGGCCCTCGCTCCCGGCCAGCATCACGCAGCGGACGGTGTTGTCCCCCACATGCTGGGCCACTTCCATGACCCGGACGGCCCCGTCCTTCTTCACGGTAAGGGCCTCACGGATGCGGGGCAGATGCCCCGCCTGAAACTCCACGTCCACCACGGGACCTGATATCTGTACAATGGTTCCGATCTTCACGCTGTTCCGCCTTCCTTCCTGTGCTTGCGGCGCTGGGCCTTGGCCCCGGCGGACACCTCGGTGATCTCCTGGGTGATGGCCGCCTGGCGGACCCGGTTATACTGTAATGACAGCTCGCCCAGCAGCTTCTCCGCGTTCCGGTTGGCGGCGTCCATGGCCGTCATCCGGGCGTTTTGCTCGCTGCAAAAGCTGTCGATCAGGGCGCTGTAAATAAACCCGGCCACATAGCTGTGCATCATGCCGTCCAGCACCGCGTTCACCGACGGCACGAACTCAAAGGGGTCGCTGACCGCCTTTTCCTTGGTGGGCGGGGCAAAGTAGGTCCGGTGGAAGGGCAGCAGACGGGTGGACAAGGCCTGAGAGGTCAGGCTGTTCTCCATATCCGTGTACACCACAAAGATCTCCTGCAATTCTCCCCGGTCATATTCGTCCAGCAGCAGGGCGCAGATCTCACGGGCCCGGTCCATGGTGGGGTTCTGGGCCGTGTAAAGAAAGCTCTTGGCCACGGGGATCTTATGCTGCTTGAAAAAGTGGCGGCCATACTCCCCCACCACGAACAGCTTGGTGTCCGGGTGCTGGTCCAGCAGGCGCTGGGCCTCTTTGATGACATTTTGGTTATAGGCCCCCGCCAGGCCCTTGTCCGCCGTGATGACCAGGCAGCCATAGGTGCCGTCACGGGGCTGCTTCACGTCGGGGGGATAGAAATAGTGGCTCTCCACCCCGTTGGCCGTGCGGAAGATACGCTTGATCTCTACCCGCAGGGCCTGGAAATAGGGGCGGGTCTTGCTCAGGTCGTCCTTGGCCCGGCGCAGCTTGGTGGAGGCGATGAGATACATGGCGTTGGTGATCTTTCGGGTCTGCTGCACGCTTTCGATGCGCTGTTTGATCTCCTTGATGCCGGCCATGTCACTCACCACACTGTTCCGGCGAATTCCGCCTGGTCAAAAATGCCTTTGCCAGCTTCAGGATCTCCTGCCGGTCCTCGTCGGGCAGCTTGCCCGTCTGGTCGATGCGCTGGCACAGGTCGGGGGCCTGGCCCTCCAACTCCTCGATCAGGTCCTGCTGGGCCTGGTCGATCTGGTCGATGGGCACGTCCTGGAACAGGTGGCCCAGGGCGGCCACCAGGGTGACGACCTGCTGGTGCTGGTTCAGGGGGTGATACTGCCGCTGGCGCAGCAGACGCATCAGGCCCTGGCCATAGACCAGCTGGCGCTTGGTCACCTCGTCCAGGTCGCTGGAGAACTGGGTGAACACCTCCATCTCCCGGTATTGGGCCAGGTCCAGGCGGATGGCTCCGGCGGCGGACTTCATGGCCTTGGTCTGGGCGTCGCCGCCCACACGGGACACGGACAGGCCCACGTTCACGGCGGGGCGCTGGCCGGAGAAGAACAGGTTGCTCTCCAGAAACAGCTGGCCGTCGGTGATGGAGATGATGTTGGTGGGGATATAGGCGGACACGTCGCCGGCCTGGGTCTCCACAATGGGCAGGGCGGTCATGCTGCCGCCCCCCAGCTCGTCAGACAGGTGGGCCGAACGCTCCAGCAGACGGGAGTGGAGATAGAACACGTCGCCGGGATAGGCCTCACGGCCCGGGGAGCGCTCCAGCAGCAGGCTCAGGGCACGATAGGCGATGGCGTGCTTGGACAGGTCGTCATAGACGATGAGCACGTCCCGGCCCTGATACATGAAATACTCGCCCAGGGCGCACCCGGCGTAGGGGGCGATGTACTGCAGAGAGGCGGGGGCGCTGGCGGGGGCGTTTACCACCACGGTATAGTCCATGGCCCCCCGGCGGGTCAGGTTCTGCACCAGCTGGGCCACGGAGCTGTCCTTCTGGCCGATGGCCACATAGATGCACACCACGTTCTTGCCCTTCTGGTTCAGGATGGTGTCCAGAGCGATGGCCGTCTTGCCCGTCTGCCGGTCACCGATGATCAGCTCGCGCTGGCCCCGGCCGATGGGGAACATGGCGTCGATGGCCAGCAGGCCGGTCTCCATGGGGGTGTTCACCGGCTGGCGGTCCAGGATGCCCGGGGCCGCCGCCTCGATGGGGCGATACTGGTCGGGGGTGATGTCCCCTTTGCCGTCTTCGGGGACGCCCAGGGCGTCCACTACCCGGCCCAGATAGCCCTCGGCCACCGGCATTCCGGCGGTCTTGCCCGTGCGGCGGACGATGCTGCCCTGGGCGATGTCCTCGCTGCCGCCGAACAGGATGCAGCCCACGCAGTCCCGGCGCAGGTCCTGCACCATGCCCTTCACGCCGTTTGAAAAGACCAGGATCTCGCCATACTCCGCCCGCTCCAGGCCGGAGACGGTGGCGATCTCGTCGCCCACGGTGAGCACCTGGCCCACCTCCTCCGCCTGGGCGGCGGGGGTCCAGTTTTCAATGGCCTGGCGCATCAGGGGGACGATGTTCTCCTGGCCGGGCTCCAGCTGCTGCATCCGCTCCTGGAACTGGCGCATGCGCCCCTCCAGGCTCCAGTCGTATACGTCGGAACCGGCCTTCAGGCGAAAGCCCTTTTCCAGGCTGTCGTCCTGCTGCCAGGTCAGCTCCGGCTCCTGGCCATAGGTCCGCTTTAAAAAGGCCAACAGGCGGCTGCGCTGCTTGTCCGTGGGGGCCTTGGCGCTTTGCAGAACGGCGATCAGCTTCTCGTCACTGCTCTGTGTGCTCATGGCCGCTCCCCCTCTCCGCCGCGTTCAGGAACTGGTCCAGGGCGTCGCCGTCAGACTGGAGCACCAGCTTCTCCGCCGCCGTCACCGCCAGCTCCTGAAGCTCCTTCTGGGTGTCCTGCACCGCCTTGTCGTGATAGCGCTCGGCGGCCTGGCGGGCCGTGGCCAGAATGGCCTGGGCCTGCTTGTCGGCCTCGTCCATGCGCTGCTGGGCGGCCCGCTTCATGGTCTGCTGGGCCTGGGCTTTCTCCTGGCGGATCTCCTCACCGGCCTGCTTCAGCTGCTGGCGATATTCCTCCTCGGTCTTCTTGGCCTGGTCCAGCCGCTGCTGGGCCTCGTTCTCCATCTGGCGGTAGTGCTCCTCCCGCTGGTCCATAAACTTGCGCACCGGGTGGTACAGCAGGAAATACAGGCCCCCCGCCAGAATGGCGAAGTTCAGCAGGTGAAGGATGATCTGCTGCCAGTCAATATTCAGTGGGATATTCACGGCGCTTCACCTACCTTACAGGACAAAGATGATCAGGATAACCACCAACAGGGCGTAAATAATGGCCGTCTCGATAAACACCAGACCCAGCATCAGGGTGGTGCGGATCTTGCTCTCCGCCTCGGGCTGGCGGGCAATGCCCTCCACCGACTTGCCCGCGGCGATGCCCATGCCCACGGCGCCGCCGGCGGCGGCCAGACCGATGGCGATGCCGGTGGCCACGGCCTTCAGGCCAAGGCTGCTGTCCGCCTGGACGGACTCGCTCTGCTGGGTCTGGGCGGTGTCAGCGGCGGGAGCCGCGCTGTCCCCGTCGGCGAAGGCGGGGATGGCCATGGCCAGCATGGCCACGATAACGAACAGGGCCGCGATGATTTTCTTTGTCTTGTGCATGATAAATTCCTCCGTTTCTAACACTTCTGACTGAAACTCACATTTAAAATTTTAAAAGCTCCGGCTCACGCCGCCTGGGGTGTGTTCTCATGGCTGTGCCGCCGCGCCCGGGCATGCTTGGGCTCCTGCTCCGTCTCCGGCTCGGGCTGGGACACCTCGCCATAGAACATGGCGGTGAGCATGGTCAGCACATAGCTCTGGATCACTGCGTGGAGCAGGGTAAACAGCACGCCCACCACCACGGGGAGGATATAGCTCAGGTTGATGTAGTAATACACCAGCTCCGTCACCAGCAGGCCGCTGAGCAGGGCGCCGAAGAGACGAAAGCTCATGGAGATGGGCAGGGAGAACTCCTTCAGCGTGGCCTTCACGCCCTTGATGCCGTTGCCCGCGATGCCGCCGGACAGGATGACCACATAGGACAGACAGCCCAGAGCGATGGCCCCGTTCACGTCGGACAGGGGGGCGGGCAGGGTGATGGCCCGTCCAGCGGTGGTGATGGCCTGAAAGCCGAACAGTTCGAACAGGGTGCCCACAAAGATATAGACGCCCGCGCCGAAGATGTACGCCCCCAAAAACCGGTTCATCCGGGGGGAGGACGTCTTGGCCATGCGGTCAAACAGACCCACGACCTCCTCCAGCACCAGCTGGCATCGGCCCGGGACATATTTGAACCGGGGGATCCAGAAGACCCGCAGCACCGCCGCCGCGATCAACAGGATCGCCGTGACCACAAAGCCCGAAATGAGCCCTGGGTTCACCGCCTTCCAGCCCAGCAGATCGATCCGGTTCTCGTTGTGGAGCACCGCGTCCCGCATGGTCTGCTGAATGGTCTCTGACTGACCGGCATGGTTCCCGGTGATGATAGAGGCCGCCAGCAGCACCGCCACGATCAACAGCCACAGCAGCACTTTTTTCCGTTCTTTCATGTTCATCGCCTCGTTTTCACGTTGCACTTTCCAGGTTTCCCTACTCTGATAATAGGTAACCCTTCAATCCACCCGTATTATACTCTTCGCTTTTCTGAATGCAAGCATTTTGAAGTGATTTTTTATTCATTGACTGATATCTTTACGCTATCTAAACACAGTCTACACTCTGTATACAGATAAATACAGCGCGGCCTGTTTTTTCCCATAATACAGCCCCGCCGTCGCTTTTCCGTCAGCTCATTCCCTGCCTGCACTTTTAAGGCCGACTATAAATGGACCGTTTTCAAAAGAGAAACACTACATGTTTGATTCCATCTGACTTATTTGTTATAATCGCGATGTAACAGCATACAAATCGCTGGCATTCTGCATTTGAACCGTGCAATGCGATAAACACAGGCACAAAAATATAGTAGAGGGTGTGTCAAAATGACGCCATACCGCTGGAGAATATGGGCTGTGCTGCTGTGGATCGGCTCTCTTTTTGTGCCGAGGGTCATAGCAGCTATCGATATCCCGGGGACAAAGATCATAGCATTTTTTCTTCTGATCGCTGGCTTCGGTTCGGTCATCTTTGGGACCCTGAAATATTGGCGCTGCCCGGAATGCGGAGGGTTTCTGCGGTGGGACCGCTTTTTCACTCTGTCAGACTGCCCACATTGCGGATACAAGTTTGAACAGTGAAAATTTGTCTGCTTGACAATCCCATTTTCCAGTGATATAGTACCCCTGTTAATATGGCTGAGACGGAGAAGCATCCGCTGGAGGCGCACAGAGAGGGACATGCTTGCTGGAATTGTCCTGCGTCTGAAGGACGGACGTACCACTCCCGAGCTGCCCGGGACTTGAATCTAACCGGGACGGGCCCGCCCGTTACAGCGGTCACTGAGAAAGCGGCGGTTTTAAGAGAACCGCAAGCAGGGTGGAACCGTGGAGCGTTTATTGCGCCTCACCCCTGGACAACAACAGGGGTGAGGCGCTTTTTGCTTTGCCCCAGGGGCGGCAGAGCCGCCGGGAAAGGAGAATTTCACATGGCAGAAGAGAACAAGGAGTTTACCTTTGAGAATGAGCAGTACCGCCAGACCTATTGGCACACCTGCTCCCACATCATGGCCCAGGCCGTCAAGCGCCTGTGGCCCGAGGTGAAGCTGGCCATCGGCCCCTCTATTAAAGAGGGCTGGTATTATGACATGGACGCCCCCTTCGCCTTCACCCCCGACCACATGGCTCAGATCGAGACCGAGATGAAGAAGATCTGCAAGGAGAAGCTGAAGCTGGAGCGGTTCGAGCTGCCCCGGGAAGAGGCCATCAAGTTCATGGAGGAGAAGAACGAGCCTTATAAGGTAGAGCTCATCCAGGACCTGCCCGGCGACGCCCACATCTCCTTCTATAAGCAGGGCGAGTTCACCGACCTGTGCGCCGGTCCCCACCTGGACTCCACCGGCCGGGTGAAGGGCAACGCCATCAAGCTGCTCACCTGCAACGCCGCCTATTGGCGGGGCGACTCCAACCGTGAGACCCTGCAGCGCATCTATGGCATCGCCTTCCCCAAGAAGGACGAGCTGGACGCCTATCTGGAGCGGCTGGAGGAGGCCAAGCGCCGGGACCACCGCAAGCTGGGCCGTGAGCTGGGCCTGTTCATGACCAGCGATCTCGTCGGCAAGGGCATGCCCATGTTCCTGCCCAAGGGCTATACCGTGTGGCAGATTTTGGAGAACTATATCAAGGAGAAGGAGCGCAAGCTGGGCTATCAGCACGTGATGACCCCCTGCGTGGGCACCGTGGACCTGTACCGCACCTCCGGCCACTGGGACCACTATAAGGAGAACATGTTCCCCGCCATGGAGGTGGAGGACGAGAGCTTTGTCCTGCGCCCCATGAACTGCCCCCACCACATGATGATCTACGCCAACCGGCCCCACTCCTATCGCCAGCTGCCCGTGCGCATCGGCGAGGTGGCCCACGACTTCCGGTTCGAGGCCAGCGGCACCCTGAAGGGCATCGAGCGCGCCCGTCACTTCTGCCAGAACGATGCCCACCTGTTCGTCACCCCCGACCAGATCAAGGACGAGGTGGCCGCGGTGTGCGATCTGATCTTCGACGTGTATAAGGACTTCAACATCACCGACTATCGCTGCGTCCTGTCCCTGCGGGACCCCGCCGACAAGAAGAAGTATCACGACGACGACGAGATGTGGAACAAGGCCGAGAACGCCCTGCGTGAGGTGCTGACCGAGCTGGGCATCCACTTCACCGAGGAGATCGGCGAGGCCGCCTTCTATGGCCCCAAGCTGGACGTGAACGTAAAGCCCGCCGTGGGCGCGGAGTATACCCTGTCCACCTGCCAGTTGGACTTCTGCCTGCCCGCCAAGTTCCACCTGCAATACGCCGACAAGAACGGCGAGGAGCAGACCCCCGTGGTGCTACACCGGGCCATTCTGGGCTCCCTGGACCGCTTTATGGCCTACCTCATCGAGGAGACCATGGGCGCCTTCCCCTGCTGGCTGGCTCCCGTCCAGGTGAAGGTCCTGCCCGTCACCGACCGGGCCGCCGACTACGCCCAGGAGATCCGCAGCTACCTGGACGACCACGGCTTCCGGGTGGAAGTGGACGAGCGCAACGAGAAGATCGGCAAGAAGATCCGCGAGACCACCCTGGAGAAGGTGCCCTTCATGCTGGTGGTGGGTGACCGGGACATGGAGAACAAGACCGTCTCCGTCCGCACCCGCGCCGGCGAGGACCTGGGCGCCATGAGCCTGGAGGACTTCGCCGCCAAGCTCCGCGACATCGTGGACAACAAGTCCGACAAGTAAATCCTGCTTCACAGACAAAAGGGCCGCCCGGCTGGGCGGCCCTTTTTGCGCGCCGCTGTCCATTTTCCCGCGAAGTTTAACATTTTATTTACGCTTTTTGTGGTATGCTGGCCTATGATATAGGGCATAGCTCAAACAGAAAAGGCGGCGAGTGCTTTGAAGGGGAAATTGTTGACCTGGCGGCAGCGGGGGTGGCTCTGGCTGCGGCTGATGGTGCGGCTGCTGCTGGCGCTGCTGGCGGCGGGGCTGATCGTGTGGGTGGGGCGGCCGCTGCTGTCTCTGCTGGCCCCATTTGTGGCAGCGCTGATCACGGCGGCCATTTTGAACCCCCTGGTGCGCCGTTTGCAGCGGCGGCTGTGCTGGTCCCGGCGGGCGCTGACCATGGTGCTGCTGGCGGTGCTGTTCGGCCTGCTGGGGGCGGGGCTGGGCTTTCTGGGCTATATCGCCGGGCAGGAGATCGTGGCCCTGGCCCAGAACTGGAACGGTCTGCTGGGCAGCTTGCAGAGCATGATGGACCAGCTTCAGGCCCTGTCTGACCGCCTGTGGGCCTTAGTCCCCGAGCAGCTCAGCGACCCGGTGCAGGGGGCCATGAGCGCTCTGCTGGACTGGCTGAACCAGACCACCCCCGCTCTGGTCCAGCATCTGGCCGACTATACCACCGACAAGGCCATGGGGGTGCCCTCCTTCTGCGTGGCCCTGGTGGTGTATGTGATGGCCGCCTATTTCCTCACGGCGGACTACCCCTATCTCCGTGCCAAGGCCGCCCGGAGCATGGACCAGGGCCTGCTGGCCTTTCTGGGGGAGGTGAAGACGGTGGCCCTGGGGGCCTTCGGCGGCTATTTAAAGGCGGAGCTGCTGCTGTCCGTGGGGGTGTTCTTCATCCTGCTGGGCGGCTTTGTCCTCACCCGGCAGCCCTACGGCCTGCTTCTGGCATTAGGCCTGGCGGTGCTGGACTTTATCCCCATCGTGGGGGCGGGGACGGTGATGGTCCCCTGGGCGGTGGTTGAGCTGGTCACCCGGAATTTCTCCAGCGCCATCTCTCTCATGGTCATCTGGGGCGTCATCGCCCTGTTCCGCCGGGCTATGGAGCCCAAATTCGTGGGGGACCAGACGGGCCTGTCCCCGGTACTGTCCCTCCTCAGCGTGTATGTGGGCATGAAGCTGGGGGGCGTGCTGGGCATGATCCTGGGTCCGGTGCTCACCCTGGTTTTGCTGAATCTGGCAAGCATGGGCCTGTTCCGGGGCCTGCGGGCAGATCTGTCCGCGGCGGCCTGGGATGTGGCCGCTATTCTCTCTCACAGGCCGGAGGACGCCTGACAGAAGCCGAGAAATTCACATCTCATTTTGGGAATGTTTAAAAAATGATATGTTTTTCTTCATGCTTTCTTCATATTTCCGCGCTATCATATCCACAGTTCTAAGGGGAACACGAAATACGACAAAAATTTGAGGGGAGTTTGACCAGTATGGACGACTTCAATTTTTATAACAGCGAGAACGACGGATACCGGGGCGGCTTTGGCGACTACAGCGACCCCATCCCCACCAGCGGCAGCCCGGTCCAGCCGGGACAGGCCCCCAATAAAAAGGGCGGCAGCGGCAAGCGCATCGCCGCTTTGATCCTGGCCTGTGCCATTGTGGGCGGCGGCGCTGGCGTGGGCGGCGCGGCCCTGTACGGCCACTTCAACGGCTTCGGCTCCACCACCATTTACGAGGCGGTGGATCACCCCCAGGTCCAGACCGTGGTGAACAGCAACAGCGGCAAGGCCATGACCCCCGAGCAGCTATACGCCGCTAATCTTGGCTCCTGCGTGGGCATCACCGTCTCCACGACAACGGTGAACATCTTCGGCCAGGCCACCACTTCGGCGGCCTCCGGCTCCGGCTTTGTGCTCACCCAGGACGGCTACATCGTCACCAACTACCACGTCATTGAGGAGGCGGCCAACGACTCCTCCGTGTCCGTGGAGGTGGCCTTTGAAAACGGCGACAAGTACACCGCCAAGCTGGTGGGCGGCGAGAAGGACAACGACGTGGCCGTGCTGAAGATCGACGCCACCGGCCTGACCCCCGTCACTCTGGGCGACTCGGACAAGCTGGTCGTTGGCCAGAGCGTCTATGCCATCGGCAACCCCCTGGGCGAGCTGACTTACTCCTTCACTGACGGCATCGTCTCCGCCCTGGACCGGCTCATCACCACCAGCAGCACCGACTCCAACGGCCAGACGGTGAGCACCACCCTGAACGTGCTGCAGACCAACTGCGCCATCAACCCCGGCAACTCCGGCGGCCCCCTGTTTGACAGCTATGGCAATGTGGTGGGCATCGTCTCCGCCAAGTATACCCAGTCCGGCTCCGGCGTGTCCGCCGAGGGCCTGGGCTTCGCCCTCCCCATCAACGACGTGAAGGACATCCTGTCCGACCTGATGGAGCACGGCTATGTCACCGGCAAGCCCTATATGGGCGTTCAGGTGGACAACGTCCCGGACGAGGCCCAGCGCTATGGCGTGGTGGCCGGCGCCGCCGTGCAGTATGTGGCCGACGGCTCCTGCGCCCAGAAGGCTGGCCTTCAGGTGGGCGACATCATCACCGCCATCGATGACACCGCCATCGACTCCTCCTCCGCCCTCACCGCCGCCCTGTCCAGCAACTATAAGGCCGGGGACAAGGCCACGCTGACCATCGTCCGGGACCAGAAGGAGCAGAAGCTGACCATCACCTTTGACGAGAAGAATTCCGAGACCGAGGCCAACAACCAGATCCAGCAGAACCAGCAGTCCCAGCAAAGCCAGCAGGGCCAGCAGTCTCAGCAGGGCCAGGGCGGCTATTACCAGTGGCCCTTCGGCGGCTTCAACTGGTAAGCCTGCCCCATAGCTTAAGTTTCCGATCATTCTGATTTTCCTCTTTTTCTTCTTTTCTCTTTTCTTTCCTCTCTTTTTTCTCTCTATTCCAGAAACACCCCGGCCCGCAAGAATTTATCTTGCGGGCCGGGGTGCTTTTTGCGGTGAGCGAAGCTCAGAACTTGTTATACAGAGCCAGGATGAGGATGGCGGCCTCCTCTACCTTGGTCTTATCTTTCGGGGCCACCCGGCCGCCGTCCTTGCCGGACATCAGGCCGTTGTTGGTCAGCAGGGCCACGGAGTTCACGGCCCAGCTGTCGATGTTGGCGGAGTCGGTGAATTTGGGGTCCATCTGGGTGCTGGCGTTGGTCAGGGTCTGGCTGTCACGGCTCTGGTCCACATACTCGATGACCCGGTTCAGCATGACGCAGATCTCCTGGCGGGTGATCTTGTCGTTGGGGGCGAAGCGGTCCTCGCTCTTGCCCGCAGTGACCCCGGCGGCCACAGCCTTGAGCACGGCGGGGTCGCTGGTGTCCTGGAAGGTATTTTCGGCGGGGGCGACGCTCTTGCCGGTGGCCTTTTCAATGAGGTTCACCGCCAGGTCGGCAAACTGCAGGCGGGTGATCTGGTTCTGGAAGCCGCTGTCGGTGCGGTCGGTCAGCAGGCCCTTGTCATAGGCGGTGTCCAGCAGGTCCCGGGCCCAGTCGTCGGCGGAGGAGGGGTGATAGCCCTCGCTCTCCTGGGTCTGAATGGTATAGGTCTTGCCGCTGGCGCTGCCGTTGACGGTGAACTTACCGTTGGTGGCGATGACATACAGCTTGTGGCTGCCGGAGGACAGGGCGTCGCAGTCCAAGGTGTAGTAATAGGGGGCCTTGCTGCTGGAGTACACCGCCTTGCCGTCCACGTAATAGGTCACGGTGGTGGCAGCGGAGGAGGGGAACACGGCATAGGTGGCCAGCTGGATGCGGCCCTGGCCCTGGCTCACGTTGGACAGGGCGGTCCAGGCAGGGGCGGAGGTCTGGCCCGCCTTCAGATAGGAGCCGTTGGCCTGGATGGCGCTCTCATAGGTGCTGGCCAGGGTGGAGCTGCCGGACAGGGCATAGTGATAGGCGGAGCCGGACATATCCTTGTCGAAATAGAACACGGCCTTGGTCTGGGGGAAGATCATGTTGGCATAGGAATAGAGCTTGTTCAGCTGGTCGGCGGCATAGGCGGTCTGGTCGCCGCCGGCGGCGCTGGTGTAGGAGAAGCCGCACTCGCTGATCATCAGGGGCTTGTTGTGCTGCTGGGCCAGGCGGGCGATGGGCCGCACCAGGGTCAGGGGGTCAGAGGAGTACAGGCCCCGGCCATAGTAGGCGTCGTTGCCATAGGCCGCCGCGTCAAAGGTATAGGCGGCAGCCTGTCCGGCGTAGGCGCTGTTCTGATAGTCGGACACGCCGATCCAGTCCACATACTGGTCGCCGGGATAGAACTCGGCAATGGTGTGGTTCCGGTCACTGATCGTCGCGGGGGAGAACACCGTCTTGATGTTGGAATACTGATGGGCCTGGGCGGCGATCTTCTGGAATGCCTGAATATACGTGGCGCTGTCGATGGAGGACCAGTTGTTCATCTCCGCACCGATGCGTAGCAGCACCGTGGCGTTCAGGCTGCCCATGGCCCGCAGGCCCTCGGCGATGTAGCTGTCGGCGGCGCTGTCCAGCACCCGCTGGGCCCCGGCGGTGGACTCGGGGCTGAAGTTCCAGGCCAGCTCGATGACCCCGCCGTCGGCGGCGGAGGCAAAGGCGGTGGAACAGTTTTTTCACGAAAAGACCTCCTAAGTTTCAATTTTTCCCAAAAATGGGCTCTCCTTTTCCACAGGTAACTTTATTATACGGCGACCCGTGGCAAAAGCAAGGGGAAAAACCGGAATCTTGGAAAATCTATCATAATCATGGGTTGAGGCCACACTTCTTTGAACCTCCTCCACTACATCGGAGGGGGGTGATGTCATGGTCACTTATTCCGACCTGTTTCAGCTCGGTATCCTGATCGTCAGCATCATTTCTCTGGTTCTCCAGGTAAATAAGAAGAAGTAACCGCCCAGCCCCCAAGCTTTGGCGATTACTTCTCTAAAGCAACATTGAGGGGCTCCCGTCTACCGGCAGCGCCTCTCTTTAGCTTTAGTATAACATGATTTGGAAGTTTGTCAATCCCCCCGTCGGGGGATTTGTTTTTTGCGTGGGATACGGATTGCCCCTCCTCGCAATGACGGGGCCAGGAACTTGGCTCCCCCCGTGGGGGAGCTGTCAGCGCAGCTGACTGAGAGGGCCGTCCCCATGATTATTTTTCCCTGATCTCATACAGATCCGTTCTGCGGGCAGACAGGATGGGCAGCTGTTGGCGCACGGCTTTCACGCGGGCCAGGTCCAGGTCGGCATACAAAATCGTCTCTTTTTCGTCGGCCCGGCAGAGCACTGTGCCCCAGGGGTCCACGGCGATGGAGTTTCCATAGGACACATAGCTGCCGCTCTCGTCCCTGGCGGGGGCGCAGCCCAGGGTGAAGCACTGGTTGTCCACCGCCCGCTGGCGGAACAGCAGCTCCCAGTGGGCGGGGCCGGTGGTCATGTTAAAGGCTGCCGGGACGACGATGGCCTGGCAGCCCCGCAGGCACATGCACCGGGAGAGCTCCTCAAAGCGCAGGTCAAAGCAGATGCACAGACCCATGGGGCCAAACTCCGTGTCAAAGGTGGTGATCTGGTCCCCGGGGGACAGGGTGTCCGACTCCATAAAGCGCTGGCCGCCCTCCACGTCGATGTCGAACAGGTGGACCTTCCGGTGCTTGGCCAAAAGCTCCCCCCGGCGGCCATAGACATAGGAGGTGTTATAGACGCGTCCGCCCTCCAGTTCGGGCAGGGAACCGCCCACCACATAGATGCCCAGCTCCGCCGCGGTCTTGGACAGGGCCGTCTGGGCGGGACCGCCCTCTTCCTCCCCATAGGCCCGGAAACAGCCGTTGTCATAGGGGCAGCAGAACATCTCCGGCAGAACCGCCATGTCCGCCCCGTGCTCCGCCGCCTGACGGATGTACTGACAGGCCGCGGCGATATTCTTCTCTTTGTCCGCCGTGACGGACATCTGAATGAGTGCGACGCGCATGATGAGACCTCCTGAACGTTTATTTAAAAATATTATAAAATGGGACCGGCGCGTCTGTCAAAGTATTTGACAAGGCACGCCGGTCTTTTTTAGGAGGGTGAAATTACTTGCTCTGCTTGCCTTTGCGGGCCTCCATGATGAAGGGGGCGCAGACGGAGATGACCATCAGGATCATCAGCACCACGCAGATGGGGCGCACGAACAGGGTGCCCAGGGTAGCGGAGAGGGAGTTGCCGTTGAGCAGCAGGGCCTGGGACAGTCCGGCCTCGGCAATGGGCCCTAAGATCAGGCCCAGCACGATGGGGACCACGTTGTACTTATAGAGCTTGAGGACATAGCCGATAATGCCGAAGACCAGCATGACCACCACGTCCCGCAGGTTGCCCCGGACGGCATAGGTGCCCATGATGCTCAAAGACAGCACAAAGGCGCTGAGGATGTTCTTGGGGGTCAGGGTGACCTTGGCAAAGTGCTTGGCGCCGAACATGCCGATGAGCACCATCATCAGGTTGGCGATGAACAGGGCGCAGATGAAGGGATAGGTGATCTGCTTCTCGGTGGTGAACAGGCCATAGCCGGGGGTCAGGCCGTGGATGGTCAGGCCGGACAGCAGCACGGCGGTGGTGGCGTTGCCGGGGACGCCCAGGGTCAGGGTGGGGATCAGGGTGCCGCCGGTGACGGCGTTGTTGGCCGCCTCGCAGCAGGCCACGCCCTCCCGGGCGCCGTGGCCGAAGTCCTCCTCCTTGCTGAACATCCGCCCGGTGTTGTGGGAGACGTAGGAGGCCACGTCGCCGCCGGTGCCGGGGATGATGCCCACCACGATGCCGATGATGGCGGAGCGGAGATAGACCACGGGATAGCGGACCAGGTCCTTCAGGTGGATCTTGGCCGCTTTAAACTGGGCGATCATGCTCTTGTCCGCCGGGACGATGGGGTCTTTGATGGTCGTGAAGATCTGGGAGACGCTGAACAGGCCGATGACGGCGGGGATCATGGTGATGCCGCCCATCAAAAAGTGGTTGCCGAAGGTGAACCGGGCCTGGCCCTGCATGGGGTCCATGCCGATGCAGGCCACCACCAGACCCACGCAGCCCATCATCAGGCCCTTCAGCACGTCCTTGGTGGACAGGGAGGCGATGATGGTCAGGCCGAACAGGGCCATCATAAACTTCTCCTGGGGGCCGAACTGGAAGGCGAACTTGGCCAGGGGCGGCGCCAGGAAGATGAGGGCCAGCACGCTGACGATGCCGCCCCAGAAGGAGGCCACCGACGCCTCTACCAGCGCGGCGTGGGACTTGCCCTTCGCCGTCATGGCATAGCCGTCCATGGCGGTGGCGGCGGCGGCGCTGGTGCCGGGGGTGTTGATGAGGATGGCGGAGATGGACCCGCCGAACATAGAGCCGCAGTAGATAGCACCCAAAAACACCAGGGCGGTGGTGGGGTCCATGCTATAGGTGATGGGGATCAAAACGGCGATGCCCATGGTGGGGGTAAAGCCGGGCAGCGCGCCCACGGTGATGCCCACCACTGTGCCCATCAGGGCAAACAGCAGATTGATCGGGGAGAAGGCCGTGATAATATATCCAATGATCTCAGACATGACGCTTCTCTCCTTTCACAGCAGCAGGGCGAAGAGCTGATAGATGACGACGGAAAAGATCAGGGTGACCACCACGTCCCGGATGACGTGGGCCTTGTCCCGCTTGGGCTCGAAAAAGAGCACCACGGCCAGGGTGGCCAGAGTGGCCGTGACCAGATAGCCCACGATGGGCACCAGGAACACCCACAGGGCGGCCACGATCAACAGCACGGCGGAGCGCTTCAGCTGGGACAAATTCAGGGGGAACAGTGCGGCGTGGTCCCGGCTCTTCTGCCACTGGACGCCCGCCACGGCGGCGTTGGCCACGGACAGGGCCCAGCCCACGATGCAGATGAGCTTGGGCCAATAGGCGGCGCTGTCGCTGAGTCCCTGGGCATAGACATAGAAGAAAATAAAGAAAGCGAGGACAAAAAGACTGCTGAAGAAATTACGTTTGTTCAATGAAATCACCTCGTTATCGTGGCCGATAAGCGGCTGGCCTGCTGCCTCCCTGTGCAGGAGACAGCAGGCCGATCAAATTGGTTTCTCAGCCCAGCTCGGCCAGGACGGGGGTGATGAGCTCCACGGTGTTGTGGATCATGTCGGTAAAGTCGGCAGAGTTGGCATAGTTATAACCGAAGTTGGCCTCTTCAGCGGCCTTCTGGAAATCGGGGTCCTCCAGGGTGGCCTTCACGGCGGCGTCAAAGGCGTCCACAGCGGCCTGGTCCACGCCCTTCATGTAATAGAAGCCGGCGAAGGTGTCGGTGCAATAGCCCTCGTAGCCCAGCTCGGCCAGGGTGGGGATGTTCTCAAAACCGGGGGTGGTGGACTTGGTGCCCAGGTTGATGAGCACATTATAGTCGGTGCGGCCCACCAGGTCGGGCTCGCTGACGGCGTGGCCCATGACGTGACCGCCCATCACGGCGGTGTAGCAGTCGGCGGTACCGCCGGTGAAGGGGACACTCAGCGCATCCAGGCCCTCGGCCTTCAAGAAGGACGCAAAAGCCAGGTGGGCGATGCCGCCGTTACCGGCATTGGCATAGGTGAACTTGCCGGGGTTGGCCTTGATATACTCCAGCAGAGAGGCGCCGTCGGTAAAGTCCTTGTTCTCGGCGGACACGGCCATATAGAAGGGGGAGGCGGAGACCTGGGCCACAGGGATCAGGTCGTCCACGGTGTACTCGGTGTCCCCTCCGGCGGGCTTATACACGGTGGGGGTGGGCAGGCTGAACAGGATGTTGGTCCCGTCGGCGTTCTGGCCCAGGAAGTCGGTGGTACCGATGGTGCCGGAAGCGCCGCCGGCGTTGACCACCACGGTATTCACGCCCAGGTGCTTCTCCAGATAGGGCTGGATGAAGCGGACCTGGCTGTCGGTGTTGCTGCCGGCGTTAAAGGGCACGGTGATGGTGACGGTGCCGGTGAACTGATAGCCGCCGTCAGAGGCGTCGCTGCCCGCGGCAGAGCCGGAACCGGAAGCGGCGGAGCTGGAGGAATTGGAAGCGCCCTGAGAGCAGGCGGTCATAGACATCGCAAGGACAAGGGCCATCGCGGCCGCAAGGATCTTTTTCATAGTCTGGTCCTCCTATTTATGTTATTTCTGAGTATTGGGGTTGTCGTCGTCGGTATAGCGCTTGCGGAACAGCTTTTTGATCTCAGAGATGGGGGCGTCCCGCTCGATGAGCTCCCGCATGACCTCCTCGTCAGGCAGGATCTCCTGGCACTTCTTCAGCACATAGGCCGCGTGCTGCGGGGGCACGGCGCAGATGCCGGAGTCGTCGGCGATGATCAGGTCGCCGGGGTTGATCTGAATTCCGGCCAGGACCACGGGGCCGTTGATCTCCATGGCCTCGATGCGGCACTTGCCCGTCTTGGGGGTGGCGCCCCGGCACCAGGTGGGCACGCCATACTTGCGGATCTCGCCCACGTCCCGCACCGCGCCGTCGATGACTACGCCCTCCAGGCCGCGGATCTTGGCGGAGACGAAGGACTGGCCGCCCATGCTGCTCATTTCAGTCATACCGCCGGCATCGCCCACCAGCACGTCGCCGGGCTCGGCCAGATAGTTGACCTCCCGGGAGGCCATTTTGATAAAGTCGTGGTCCCGCAGGCCCTGGGTGGTGGTCTTCTCAATGGGGATGCTGCGCAGGGTCACGGCGGTGCCCACGATCAGGTGGCCGGGCTCGATGGGGGGCAGCACGTTGGCGGGGATGACCTTGTTATAGCCCAGGGCGTCCAGAATGTCGCTGACCGTGCCGGTCAGGTCATCCTCCAGGGCCTTAAAGCCGTCTACGATCTCCTTGGGCACCCGGGGGAACTTGATCTTCTTGATGTTCTCCTTGTCGATCACGCCCCAGATGCGGCCAGCGGCCTTATACTCCTCGTACTCGGCCTCAACTTTCGGGTCCATCATGCGAAAAACTTCCTTTCTCGTTTCAAAGCTGGCGTTCCGGCCTTATTTATAGCGGGCGCGGAACAGGGGGCGCAGCTCGGAGATGGGGGCCTTGCTCTCGATGAGCTGGCGCATACGCTCCTCGCTGGCGGCGATCTTCAGGCACTGCTCCAGAACGGGCTCGGCCAGCTCATAGGGGACGATGCACACACCGGAGTCGTCGGCCACCATCAGGTCGCCGGGGATGACCAGCTTGCCGCACAGGGTGACGGGGCCGTTCATCTCCACACACTCCATGCGGTACTTGCCGGTGATCTGGGTGGTGCCGCAGGAGAAGACGGGGTAGTTATAGTCCCGGATGGAGGACACGTCCCGGCAGCAGCCGTTGACGATGTTGCCGGCAAAGCCGCAGTTCTTGCCCACGGTGCAGCTCTGGCCGCCCATGTTGGACACATCCAGGTTGCCGCCGAAGTCAGACACCAGCACATCGCCGGGCTCGCCGATATAATAGATGTCACGGGTGGACATGGCAATAAAGTCGTGGTCGTGGGCACCCTGGGTGGGGGTCTTGCGCACGGGGATGTTGCGGATGGTCACGGCAGGGCCGCAGATCTTGCTGCCGGGGATGACGGGCTTCAGGTAAGAGGAGGGGATGGCGCCGTCGATGCCATAGCCGTCCAGCACGTCAGAGACGGTGGTGGACATGTCATCCATGGACAGATAGCCGTCGATGATCTCCTTCTTCACACGGGGGAACTTGATCTTGGTGATGCGCTCACGGGGGACCAGGCCCCAGATGCGGCCGGCGGCCTCATACTCGGCGTAGTCCTTGTCCCGCTGGGCGCGCAGCTCCGCCACTTCCTTGTTGTACACTTCGACCTGACTGAGATCCATGGTTTCAGCAACTCCTTTTGATATAGTGATCCATTCATCCAAAACGTTTCCAGAGGGGAAACTAAGTTCACCGATATCCTAGCATAATGCAAGAAACACTTCAAGGATTTTCGAGTGTCCCAGAGCAAGTTCGGAGTTGTGAATAATTTCGGGTTTCCAAATTGATAGAATAAAACAATAAAGTTTCTTAATAGAAAACTATCGTCTGTGATGTTCCCGTTTATTTCAGAGAGTCTCCCACCGTTCCCCGGGTCAGATCCCGGGACATCTCGGCGGCGATCTCCGTCACCAAAAAGATATACCGGTCCAGCTTGGCGTCGTCCACCCGCATCCGGGGGGCGCCGATGGAGATGGCGGCCCACACATTGCCCGACTCGTCCCGCACCGGCGCGCCGATGCCGATGGTCTCGATGTTCAGCTCCCCGTCGCTGATGGCATAGCCCTGCTTGCGGATGGCGGCATACTCCTCCAAAAGGGCCTGGGGGGAGGTGATGGTGCGGGGGGTGAAGGGGGTGAGCGGCTCGTCCATCAGGCGGCGGCGGATCTCCTCCTCGTCCTGAAAGGCCCCCAGCACCTTGCCCGTGGAACCGGCGTACAGGGGCCGCTCCTGGCCCACGCTGCCCGCCACCCGCACCAGCTGGAGGCTCTCCTCCCGATAGATCAGGTTGGCCTTGCCCCCCACCAGCATACTGAAAGAGGCGTTCTCCCCCGTCAGGTCCCGCAGGCGGATGAGATAGGGCCGGATCATCCGGGACAGGCCGATCCGGTCCTCATAGGTCTTGCCCAGGATATACACCGCCGGGCCAAGGGTATATTTCCGGTCCACCGTCTGGGCGGCCAGTCCGTTCTGGACCAGGGCGGCCAGCAGCTTATAGGTGCCGCTTTTGCTGCACCCGATCTTCTCCCCCAGCTCGGTCACGCCGTGGACATAAGGGGCCTGCCCCAGCAGCTTGAGCAGGGCGGCGGTCTTTTCGGCTGAATTCATAGTTCTGCTCCTTCCAAAAGCATGTTTGGTGCCATTGTACAAGGTTTCCATTTTCGCGTCAAGAGTTTCCTGTGTGGAAACTTTTCTGTTTCTGCATGAATCGCTGCATTTTTGCCCCCAGTAAAATTCAGGGGTGGCGTTTTTGCAGAGAATCAGGTATGATAAACATTAACAAGCGTGCCCTATCCCCTGTGTGGCGGGTACAAAAAAATTTGGGAAGTACGGAAGGAGAGAGACCCTTGATCGTCATTGCCTGCGTGGATGACCGGATGGGGATGCTGTTCAACCGCCGCCGCCAGAGCCAGGACGCCGCCCTGCGGCAGCGCCTGCTACAACGGGCAGCCGGGCGGACCATCTGGATGTCGGAATACTCCGCCCGGCAGTTTTCCGACTGTCCGGCCGACAACATCCGCGTCAGCGACCACTGCGCCGACCAGGCCGGGGCCGGGGAGCTGTGGTTCGTGGAGGACGGGCGGGAGCTCATCGGGGCCCGGGGGGCGGAGGAGCTGGTGCTCTATCGCTGGAACCGGAGCTACCCCGGCGACGTGACCTTCCCCTGGCCCCTGACGGGCTGGAAGCTGGTAGAGACCGCCGACTTTCCCGGCACATCCCACGAGAAGATCACAGAGGAGGTCTATAGACCATGACACGATTCAGCCAATGGAAGAAACTAAAGCTCTTCCCCCTGCTGCTGGCCCTGGTGCTGGCCCTGTCCGCCTGTCAGGGCGCGCTGCCCGGGGACTGGAGCCAAGCGGCGGGGGCCGTCTCCCTGGACGACATCCCCACCTATTCCGGAGACGCCTACATCGCCGTCAACGACAATCAGCCCTTCTTTACCCAGGACGAGCTGACCACAGAGGCCTTTGAGACCTACAGCGAGCTGGACAGCCTGGGCCGCTGCGGCACGGCCTACGCCAACATCTGCCGGGAGCTGATGCCCACCGAGCCCCGTGGCGACATCAGCTCGGTGAAGCCCACGGGCTGGCAGAGCGTGAAATATGACTTTGTAGACGGCAAGTCCCTGTACAACCGCTGCCACCTCATCGGCTTTCAGCTGGCGGGAGAGAACGCCAACCCCAAAAATCTCATCACCGGCACCCGCTATCTGAACATCGAGGGGATGCTCCCCTTCGAAAACCTGGTGGCCGACTATGTAAAAGAGACGGACCAGCACGTGCTCTATCGGGTCACCCCCGTGTTCCAGGGCCAGGACCTGGTGGCCCGGGGCGTGCTGATGGAGGGGCTGTCCGTGGAGGACAACGGCGAGGGCGTTACCTTTTGCGTCTACGCCTATAACGTGCAGCCCGGGGTGGACATCGACTACGCCACCGGGGACAACCACGCCTCCGACAGCCAGAGCGCCGGGGACGCCAGCCAGGCGGACTCTGCCCAGGGGACCTATGTGCTGAACATCAGCTCGAAAAAGTTCCATCTGCCCAGCTGCGGCGGCATCTCCGACATCAAGTCGTCCAACCGCCAGGACTACACCGGCCCCCGCCAGACCCTTATCGACCAGGGCTATCAGCCCTGCGGGCGGTGCAAGCCATAAAATTTTCGCTCAAAATTTTTGCCATAGATGTACGAAACCGTCCCACCTTTGGGACGGTTTCTCTTTTGGGTAAAAGGGACTTTTTTCGTCCCGGATATCAAGGAGGAATTTTCTATGGCAAGCAGCAAGCACACCACGACCTATCAGCTCAATCAGTGGCTGGCCAGCGACCCGGTGCTGAGAGAGGACTTCAACAGCGACAACCTGAAGCTGGAGAACGCCCTGGCCGCGCTGGCCGCCGCCCTGAACACCAAGGCGGGCAGCGACCAGCTCACCGCCGTGGCCCAAACGGTGCCCAAAGTGGCGGTGGGCTCCTATGTGGGGGACGGGGCCGCCAGCAAGAGCATCGCCCTGCCCTTCACCCCCAAGGCGGTGTACGCCTGCCCCGTCCACGGCGGCACCCTGTGGATCCCCGAGGGCTCAGGCAACGGCACCACCTATACCTACGGCGGCCTGGCCGTCACTGGCCAAAACGCCATGACCTGGCGCGGCGGCCACGACGTGGTCGCCATCCAGACTGGCGGCTTCACGGTCTATTACTCCTACTACAGCAACGAGTTCATGTACGCCGCCGCCAACATGTCCGGCCAGACCTACGTCTACGTGGCCATCGGCTGATTATTTTTTGTCATTAAGCCTTCCCCCTTCCAGGGGGAAGGTGGCATGGCGCAGCCATGACGGATGAGGGTGACCCCCGTAAATTCAGCGGCCATCGACGGGCGGACACAGAGGTCCGCCCCTACACCAGGTTACGATGGCTCTTGTAGGGGCGGACCTCCGTGTCCGCCCGCGTATCCTTCGTCCCCAATAGTAAACCCCGGCGGCCCGAAAGCCGCCGGGGTTTTTGCTGTCTTGTGCTATTTTACTTCTCCATCAGCCCCACAAACTGCTGGAGCATCACGGCCATTTCGGCGCGGGTAGCGCCAGCGGTGGGAGCCAGAGTGTTGTTCCCGCGACCAGACAGGATGCCAGTGTTCACGGCCCAGGTCATGGACTGACCGGCCCAGCCGGAGATGCTGTCATAGTCGGCAAACTCCCGCACGGCCATGCCGCCCTGGGTGGTATCCATACCCTTGAGCTTGGCGTAGCCATACAGCATGGTGGCCAGCTGCTCCCGGGTGATGTTCTTCTCGGGCATGGTGCCGTCGGACACGCCGTTACTCTTAGCCCAATTCATGGCCTTCTCGTACCAGGTCGCGCCACCGGTCACGTCCTGCCCGTCCATCCGGGCCAGGATGGTCATCAGCATGGCCCGGGTGGTGTTCTGGCTGCCGCCAAACAGGTTATCACCAATCCCGGACATCAGCCCCCGCTGGGCCACAAAGTCCGCCGCATCGGCGTACCAACTGTTTTCGGGCACATCCACAAAACCGGTCTTGCTGGGCTGGTCAGGCTTGACTTCGCTCTTCACAAAGGTCGCCTTCACGTCAACCTTGCTGTCGGGCATCACAAAGCTGAACTTGCCGTCGCCCTTGTCGGTCACGGTGATGCTGTTGCCCTTGCTGTCGGTGACGGTCACCTTGTCGATCTCATAGCCCTCGTTGGGCTTGACGGTGATGGTCACGGTTTCGCCCTTCTTGGCGGTGCTGCCGTTGTTGATAGTCACAGTGCCGTTGTCAACCTTGGGGGTAGACACGGCGTAGCTGTTGTTCCGGCTGGAGCCGCCGCCGCCGTGGCTGGTGGACTGATAGGTCACGGTCACGGTGCAGGGGGCAGTGCCGTCCACATAGTTGGCATTCTCGCCATACTTCACCGTGGCGGTGAAGGTATAGGTCTCGCTGCTGTTGGGCAGGGTGACGGAGAACGTGCCGCTCTCCTTGTTCGCTGTCACCTTCACATCGGCCTTGTCACAGGTGACGCTGACCTCGCCGTCCTCGGGCTTCTCCACCGTCAGGGTCACGGTACCGGAGCCGGTCAGGGCAGCCGGGTCGGCCTTGATGGTGATGGCGGGGGTGGCTTTGGTGATCACAAAGTTGGCCGTAGCGGTCACTTCCTCGTAATTTTCCGTTGCGGGGAAGGTCGCCTTGACCGTGTAGCTACCCGCAGCGGTCGGCACCGCAGCGCTGTAAGTGCTATCATCATCATTCTGGACCTTATACTGATAGGTCACGCCGGCAGTACCGTTGGTAGCGCTGGCCGGAACAGGTAGCTTAGCCGTTTCTCCATATGCCCAGCCATCCATGTTGACGGATGCTGCACCAGCAGCCTTGGTGATGGTCACATTGACTTCGTTGCTTGTCCAGACATCCGTGCTGCTGCCGCCCGCTACTACTTTGATGCTGTAGATTCCACTATCGCTCGGCGTGTAAAGCGTCAGGCTATTTCCGGCCGCAGAAATCTGTTCGCCATTCTTCATCCAGGTATAGAGCCAACCCGCACCGGGATTCTGCACCGACAGGGTAACAGCACCGTTAGGAGCATAGTTTGCGGAAACCTTTCCGTTCTCATCCACTGCGGGGGTAGCGGTTAGCGCAACATTGTCACTCTTTGTCCACTTGGCATAGTAGACTTTTGTAGTTACAGGCTCGCCTGTAACTGCGGTGCCGGAAAACTCCTTATTATCATACCACTCAGCGGTATAACCGGTGCGGTATACCGCCGCAAAACCGGTTTTCGTTGCATCTACACTTCCACCGTTTGTCACAAGGAACGCATAGTTGCAATTACTGGTTTTTGCTTTCACAGAACTTGCGGCACCGTTATTGCTTACATAGATGTATTTAAAATTATCTTTCCAATCGGGTTTCTTTTCATTCTCACCATACCAGTTGTTAATTGCATAATCACCGACTGTCATGCTTTCAGCAAGCACATCACTCATATCAAATACAGTAATGGGTGTTCTGTTGAATGCACCGGTTCCAATGGATGTGACATTTTTAGGAATATAAATTTGGGTTAAGCCACTATTCCGAAATGCGCTACTACCGATAGACTGCAACTCCGAGTTTTCAGAAATATCTACTTTCTCAAGTGACGAGCAGCCTTTAAATGCATTGACAGGCACAGAGGTCAAGGCATCCGGCAGAGAAACACTTGTCAATTTCGTACAGTTAGCTGCAAAATTGTTGGGAATTTCTGTTACTTCATTACCCAAAACAATGGTCTCAATGCTGTCCTTTTGGTTGCTCAAACTAAACTGAATTTTACCGTCATCAATTTCCAGCGTTTTCAATGGTGCTGCACTGTGTCCAGTGCCCCATGTGCCAAACATATTGCTCGGATATGTAACATCAGAGCTTCCCTGAATTTTAGCCGTTTTCAGAGAAGAGCATCTCGTAAACGTATTCGGCCCTAAGAACTCAATATGTCCCAGCTCGATTTTCTCAAGGCTGAAGCAATCGACAAAAGCGGATTCACCAATAGCGGTTACAGTTGAGGGTATATCAATATTTTCCAACGCTCGGGTGTTATAGAATGCCATTTTTCCTATTTTCTTTAACTGAGACCCTGATTCAAATTCTATAGCAGTCAGATTTTCTGTATTAGTACAAAAGTAGGCCGGCAGTTCAGTCACTTCCTTTGCGATGGTGAGCTTTTTGATGCCGCCCCCCTGAATGACATTATTTCGTCCTTCGTCATCCATTCCATAGAAATTCACGTCTCCTGGATAGAAAAATTCGTCCATATTTTCGAGACCGGAAATCGCATAAGAACCAGCAGTTTTAATATTGGCTAACCCATCAGAAAAGTCAACCGTGCTGAATCCCGTACCGCGGAACGCAGCAACATAAATGGCATCAACACTATCCGGCAGAACCAATTCTCCAGAATATTCTTTACCATCAATGATGCTGGTAGCTAAACTGCTGCACCCATCAAAAAATGCATACGGTACGGCAATGTGTTCTTCCGTGTAGGACTTAACCCATCCATCCTTGATCTTCACCGTGGGCTTAAAGTTTGTCCAATCAACAGCCGTAATTGAGGCATCCTTTGCGAAAACGCCGTCACCATAAGAATGAACATTTTCGTTAAAGGTCACTATTCCAGTAAGTTCAGTATAGGCAAACGCACCGGAACCGATACGGGTCACACCGTCATCGATCACAACTTCCGTAATCGGAACGATATCCTCCGTTGTACGTTCAGCGTTCGTATCGGAAAGCAGTGCTCTGCGCCAAGGTGCGATATCGCCATCAAATTCGGCCGCACGCTGCACGTACTGAGCATAATAATCCGCCATGTCGCCGTTGCCGGAGATGGTCAGGGTATAGGACCCATCTCCATCGTCATCAGTCAACGCCCATGTAACATTATCCGCTTCCGTCGCACCGCAAGTTCCAGTCATTTTACCCGTTACAGGCAGTCCCGCATTGGTGCCGTTCTCCGTCTGGGCCGTCTGTTCGTTCTGTCCTTCGCTCACGGTGTTCTCCTGGACATTCTGAGCCGTCGTTTTCTCCCCCACCGGCTCCTCATCGGCAAAGGCCATCGGGGTCATGGACAATAAGATCGTCGCCGACAGGAGACTTGCCAATAATCGTTTCTTCATATACTTTCCTCCTATAAAAAGTTCTGAAAAATTATAAAAAGACCCATTCCCGGCACGAAGTTATTCCGTGTCGGAAATGGGTCTTTTTATATCAAATTGGGCATAGAAAACGGGCAGACCAGAAAAAATTATTGCTCTGCTCTGCTCTGCTCTGCTCTGCTCTGCTCTGCTCTGCTCTGCTCTGCTC
>URNZ01000021.1 GCA_900549405.1 uncultured Eubacteriales bacterium
ATCAAACCCTTTGACCGGCCTATATTTCTCAACTATCCTGAAAACTTACAGCCATCAACGAGCGGCTGGACCTGGACACGGCCAAGCTGCTTATTGCGGAGTATAAAAAGACCCGGACCCCGGAGCATACTCCGGGCCGGGACAAGTGAGGAGGACGAGATTATGATGATGGCTTCTATCGTGACCCTGCCCGTGCTGGTATTCACCATGTGTCTGGCCCTGCTGCCCATCGCCCTGTTGGTGGTGCTGCAGGTATTCCTGTGCCGAAAGAGCAGAAAGCTGGGGCTGATCCTGCCCGTGCTGTCCCTGGTGCTGTCCTTTGTGCTCACCAGCGTGGCCCTGATCAACTGCGTTACCCCGGCGGCGGCGGCCACCATGACCACAGTGGACGAAAACGGCCAGATGGTGGAGGAGGTCCTCCCCCAGCCTGACTTCTATCCCCCCACTGGGGGAGAGATCGCCGCCCTGGTGGCCCTGTTTCTCACCTGCAACATCCCCACGGCGGCCTTTGGCGGCATCTGGCTCTATTACAAGAACCGCCACGACTTTCAGGACGGCCTGCGGCGGATGAACATTCAGGACTTAGAGTGAATCAAGTAAAAAACGCTCCCGCTTCCGGTGTAGCAGCCGGAAACGGGAGCGCTTTTGTTATGATCTGTTACAGAATCTCGGTGTCGGGCACCTGCTGGATGTTGTGCTTTTTCGCGTAGCCGGTGAGGATCAGGGTCAGCGCCCCGTCGCCGGTGATGTTGCAGGCGGTGCCAAAGCTGTCCTGCAGGGCGAAGATGGTCAGCATCAGGGCGGTGCCGTTGTTGTCAAAGCCCAGCACGCTGGTGATAAGCCCCAGAGAGGCCATCACCGTGCCCCCGGGCACGCCGGGAGCGCCCACGGCGAACACGCCCAGCAGCAGACAGAACAAGATCATAGTTCCCGGGGCGGGCAGAACCCCGTACAGCACCTTGGACACGGTCATGACGAAGAATACCTCGGTGAGGACCGAGCCGCACAGGTGGATGTTGGCGAACAGGGGGATGCCGAAGTCCACCAGGTCCCGGCGGAGGACGGAGGACTTGCGGGCCCCGTCCAGGGCCACAGCCAGGGTGGCGGCGGAGGACATGGTGCCCACGGCGGTGAGATAGGCCGGGCCATAGTGGCGCAGCACCTGCCAGGGATTCTCGCCGGAATAGACCGCCGCCAGACCATACAGCACCGCCAGCCACAGATAGTGCCCCACCAGCACGATCAAAATGACCAGCAGGAACACGGGCAGCTGCCGGGTGATGGACCCCTCGTAGGCCAGGCCGCAGAAGGTCCCGGCGATGAAGAAGGGCAGGATGGGGATGATGATCCGGGTGACCACCTCCAGCACGATATGCTGGAACTCCTCCAGCAGGCGGATGACGGTGCCCGCCTGGGTCCAGGTGGCGGCCAGGCCGATGAGCACGGAGAACACCAGGGCAGAGATCACCGGCATGATGGGGGAGATCTCCAGCTGGAACAGCAGCTCCGGCGCAGTGCGCAGCCCTTCAGCAGAGGACTGGATGGACATGCCGGGGATGAGGACGAAGCCCGCTCCGGCGGACAGCAGGGCGGCGCACACCGACGAGGTGTAGGCCAGGAGCAGGGACAGCCCCAGCATCCGGGAGGCGTTGCTCTTCAGCCGGGTGATGGAGGGGGCGATGAAGCCGATGACGATGAGGGGCACACAGAAGGAGATGAGAGATCCCAGCAGGTTCTTCACCGTGAGGATGACCTGCATCACCGTCTCGCCAAGGCCACCGGCCGACGCGCCGCCCGCCCAGAGGCCCACCAGGATGCCGGCCAAAACGCCCAGCACCAGGCGGGCAGGCAGACTGCCCAGTAGTTTTTTCATAGTAACACACAACCTTTTTTCTTCTTCTCTCTGCTCCTGTTTGCAGGACGCTTGCGGAAATATGCTCATTGTATCACAGGGGCGGAAGAATCGCAAGAAAAACCCGGCTGGAAATGGGGGTTTTGTCCGGCGGACAGGCTCAGCCGCCCATCAGGTGCTCCACCAGGATTTTTATTCCCATCAGCACCAGCACCACGCCGCCCAGCAGCTCCGCCTGGTGCTGGAACCGAGCCCCGAACACCGCCCCCACCTTCACGCCAACAGCGGAGATGACAAAGGTGGTGCAGCCGATGAACAGCACGGCGGGGACGATGTCCACCTGCAAAAAGGCGAAGGTGACGCCCACGGCCAGGGCGTCGATGCTGGTGGCCACGGCCAGGGGGAGCATGGTGCGGAAAGCAAAGGAGCTGTCCACCGACTCCTCCTCGTTCTCCCGGGACTCCCGGATCATGTTCACGCCGATGATCCCCAGCAGGATAAAGGCGATCCAGTGGTCCAGGCTGGCGATCATGGCCTGGAAGCGCACCCCCAGCAGCCAGCCCAACAGGGGCATCAGGGCCTGGAACAGACCGAAATAGCCTCCGCAGATCAGGCTGTGGCGCAGACGCAGCCGGGGGGTGGATAGTCCCTTGCAGATGGATACGGCAAAGGCGTCCATAGAGAGCCCCACCGCAATGACAAACAGCTCCCAAAGATTCATGTTCAATTCCTCCTATAGTTGTCGGAGACGAAAAAAGACCTACCTGCCCCATAGGACAGATAAGTCTCATCGTTTCAGACCCGGCCAGGAGAGGCATCTTCTCCAGAATGTTGACCGGGCCGCGCGGCGCGCCGACTACTCCCTTAAAGTCTGACCAGTTTACCACAGCAAGACCGTCCCTGTCAACGCTATTCCGGCGGAAACAAAAATATGCGGGAATGTGCGGGAAAAACGTTTGTTTCCACCAGGCAGAGGGACTTAGTGCAGCATGAAGAAGGTATAGGTGGCGGTGGCCACCACCGCCCCCTGGTCGTTGGTCATCTCCAGGGCTACCACCGACAGGGTGCGGCCCAGCTTTTTGGGGGTGGCGGTGCAGTAAATTTTGCTGCCGTTTGCCGGGCGGAGGTATTCGATGGAGCAGCCGGAGGTGACGCAGCTGCCCCCCTTGGAGCAGGCGCAGCAGCCGCCCACCGTGTCCGCCAGGGTGGACAGGGCCCCGCCGTGGACGTTGCCGTGGGGATTGATGCTGTCCGGGCCTATAATAAGCTCCCCCTTGGCATAGCCCGGCCCCACGTCGGTGAGGACGATGCCGTTTTCATAGGAGAACTGGTGGGGGGCGTTGACCCCCTGGATGATGGCGACGGAACTATCTTCGGGACGCATAGCGCGCCCTCCTTTCTCTTCTGAACGTGTTGGTGTTAATCAGCGGGCCTGCTCCTGGGGCGATACCGGCAGCAGCTTTTTCCGCCGCTTTAAAAACAGGGTCAATGTGGTGGCGGAGGCCAAAAAGTCGGCCACCGGCTCGGCGGCATACAGCCCCATCACGCTGCCGCTGAGCCAGGGCAGCAGGACGGCCAGGGGCACCAGCAGGATGATCTTGCGCAGCAGGGCCAGAAACAGGCTGGTCTTGGCCTGGCCCAAAGCCATAAAGGTGGACTGACAGGCCACCTGGGCCCCAAAGGCCCACACGCCCCCGAAGAACAGGGGCATTACCCGGCCCACCAGGGCGACCAGCTCCGGGTCGTCGTTGAACATCAGCGCCACAGCGGCGGGGAACAGAGCCACCAGCAGGAAGGCCGCCGTGGTCACCGTCATGGTCACCGCCAGCAGACGGTGGAACACCGCCCGCACCCGGGCATAGTTCTTGGCTCCGTAGTTATAGCTCATAATGGGCTGCACCCCGGTGGTGATGCCGTGGCTGGGCATCACAATGATCTGCATCACGCTCTGCAGAATGGTGATGCTGGCCACATACAGGTCCCCGCCGTATTTCTGCGCCCCCACGTTCAGCACCACCGTCACCAAGCTCTCGGTGGACTGCATGATGAAGGGGGCCACGCCCAGGGCGGCGATCTTGCCCATTACACGGGGGCGGAAACCCAGGTGTTCCCGGCAGATGTGCAGGCCGGACCGGTCCGAGCACAAAAAGCCCACCACCCACACGGCGCTGACGGCCTGGGACAAAATGGTGGCCAGGGCCGCACCCTTCACCCCCATGCGGAATACAAAGATGAACAGCGGGTCCAGCAGGATATTCAGCACCGCCCCGATGAGTACCGAGCACATGGCCGGCATGGCCTTTCCCTGGGCGCTGATAAAGGTGTTCAGGCCCAGGGAAAGCTGTACAAAGATCGTCCCCAGCAGATAGATGGTCAGATAGTCGGTGGCATAGCCGATGGTGTCCGCCGATGCGCCGAAGGCCAGCAGCAGGGGCCGCTGAAATACAGAAAAGCCCACAGTCAAAACCAGGGCCATGGTCACCAGCATGGACACGGCGCTGCCCAGAATGGCCTCTGCCCCCTTCCGGTCCCCCGCTCCCAGGCGGATGGATGCCAGGGGGGCGCCCCCCATGCCCGCAAAGGCGGAAAAGGCGGAGATCAGGGTGAGGATGGGAAACGTCACCCCTACGCCGGTGAGGGCCGTTTTTCCCACCACGGCGATGTGGCCGATATAGATCCGGTCCACGATGTTATACAGTACGTTGATGAGCTGGGCGGCCACAGCGGGGGCGGCCAGGCGGAGCATCAGCGGGCCGATGGGCGCGCTGGCCAGCGCCTGCTCATTTTGAAAGGTCCGGGCCACAGCAGATCATCCTCCTTCTTCACCGGTCTTACGTTGGTTCGGTTTTTTCCTCAAAAAACCGAACTTGGTCTCCGAACAGAGCACCGCCACAAAAATCAGACCAAAGCCCGCCAGCAGCCGCCCAGTCACCGGATCGCCGTAAAACAGTACGGAGGATAGCACGCCGAACACCGACTCCAACGACAGGATAACTGAGGCGGAGGCGGGGTCGGACCATCGCTGGCCCACATTTTGGAACAGCAGCGCCACCGTGGTGGCCATCACACACAGATAGACCATGGGCCACAGCAGCTCCCGCTGCAGAAGAAGGCCCATATCAAAGCGCTCTGTGGGCAGGCTGAACAGCCAGCTGTACAGCCCGGCAAAGGCAAACTGAAATACGGTGAGCAGGGTGATGTCCTTCCCGGGGGCCAGCTTCTCCACCGACACGATGTGGGCGGCATAGAACACGGCACTCAGCAGGGTGATCAGGTCCCCGGCGTTGATGGACAGCTGGTCGTTCAAAGATACCAGCCCTACCCCCGCCACGCACAAAAGGGCGGCGGCGATATTATATCGGTCAGGCCGCTTGTGGACCACCGCCCAGGTGAAAAAGGGCACCAGCACACAGTATACCGCCGTAAGAAAGGCGTTTTTCGACGGGGTGGTCATGGACAGGCCAAACGTCTGGACGGAATAGGCGATGAACAGCATCCCGCCCACAATGGCCCCCCGCCACAGATAGTCCGGGGTGAATTTTTTCCATCGTCCGCCGCATAGGGCCGCCAGCAGGATCCCCCCCACCGTAAAACGGACGGCCAGCAGACGAAATACAGGGATGATGTCCAGGGCGTTCTTCATAATGAAGAAGGAGGTGCCCCAGATGATGGCGGTGGCAAACAGCATGGGCTTTGCCAGCAGTTTCATGGTCTTGGAAGACATAAGATCAACTCCGAATTGCAAAGTATGAGAAAGGTATGCTATGATATCAGGGAAACGAGGGGAGGCGGGACGTTTGCAACTGCTCACACGGGAATTTTACGCCCGGGACACCCTGACGGTGGCCCGGGCGCTGCTGGGACAGCACATCGTCCGCAAGCTGCCGGACGGAACGCAGCTGGTGTGCCGCATCACAGAGACAGAGGCCTATATCGGCCCCATCGACAAGGCCTGCCACGCCTACGGCGGGCGGCGCACCCCCCGCACCCAGACGCTGTATGCCCAGCCGGGGACGGCCTATCTCTATCTCATCTACGGTATGTACCACTGCCTGAACTTCGTCACCGAGCCGGAGGGCACCCCCTGTGCGGTGCTCATCCGGGGGGCGAAGGCAGTGAAAAACGAGGATATTATAGCAGAAAACCGCTTTGGGCGCAAGGTGGACCGGCTCACCGCTTATCAGCGAAAAAATTTTTTAAACGGCCCGGGCAAGCTGTGCCGGGGGTTAATGCTAACCCGGGAGCAGAACGGCCTGGACCTCACCGACCCGGCCGGCCCGCTTACCGTCTGCGCCGGCTCCCCGCCCCAGCAGGTCTTTACCGGGGAGCGCATCGGCATCGACTACGCCCAGGAGGCGGCCCGCTTCCCCTGGCGGTTCTGGACGGAGGAATAACATGTACTTTTTTGACTTAGACGGCACCCTGCTGGACTCCAACGGCATCTGGCTGGACATTGACCGGGACTTTCTGGCCCGGCACGGGATATCCCCCGTGCCCGAGGACTATACGGAATATGTGACCCACCACTCCTTCCCCGACGCGGCGGCCTACACCCGGCGGCGGTTCGGCCTGGACATGCCGGAGGAGGACATCTGCCGGGCGTGGCTGGACATGGCCCTGGAGGCCTATTCCCACCAGCTGCCCCTGAAGCCGGGGGCGGGGGAGTATGTCCGCCGGGCGGTCCAGCGGGGGGAGCGGTGCGCCCTGCTGTCCTCCTGTATGCCGGAGCTGTGCCGGGCCGCCCTGGCCCACCACGGCCTGACAGACTGCTTCTCTCACATTCTGACGGCGGCGGAGCTGGGGCTGGAAAAACGGAACCCAGCCCTCTACCGCCATGCGGCAGAGCGATGCGGAGTCCCGAACGGGGACTGTGTGCTCTTCGACGACTCCCCCCTGGCCTGCGCCGCTGCCCGGAAAGCGGGCTGGCAGGTATACGGCGTAGCCGACCCCATCTTTGCACATCAAGGGGCGGAAATGGGGAAAGTCTGTCATGTGTATCCGTTTAAATTTGAAGGCGAATTGTAGGGGCCGCTGTCCTCAGCGGCCCCTCGTTCGGGCGGATGGGGACATCCGCCCCTACGCCAGAGTACCGATAGGCAATGTAGGGGCGGACCTCTGTGTCCGCCCGCGACAACGGATGCACCCTCGTGGGTCACCCTCATCCGTCATGGCTGCGCCATGCCACCTTCCCCCTGGGAGGGGGGGAAGGCTTTTGCGTTACTCCTCCATCAACCCCACCAGCGCGCTGGCCCCGATCCGGTCCGCGCCTGCGTCCAGCATGGCCTGGGCCTGTTCAAAGGTGCGGATGCCTCCGGCGGCTTTGATGCGCACGTCGGGGCCGATGTTGGCCCGGAACAGGGCCACGTCCTCCACGGTGGCCCCGCCGGTGGAAAAGCCGGTGGAGGTCTTGATGAAGTCCGCCCCAGCCAGGGTGACGACCTGGCAGACCTTCACCTTCTCCTCCCGGGTCAGTTGGCAGGCCTCCACGATGACCTTCAGGATGCGGCCCTGGCAGGACTCCTTCACGGCGCGGATCTCCGTCAGCACTCCGTCCCAGTCCCCGGCCTTCACAAGCCCCAGAGGGATGACCATGTCGATCTCGTCAGCACCGCTGCGGATGGCGTCCTCCGTCTCGAAGACCTTGGTCTCGGTGCTGTTATAGCCGTTGGGGAAGCCGATAACGGTGCAGATCTTCAGGGCGTTGCCTACATAGTCCCCCGCCTGCTTTACAAATCGGGGCGGGATGCACACCGAGGCGGTGTGATACTTCAGCCCCTGGTCGCACAGGGCCTTCACCTGCTCCCAGGTGGCGGTGGTGGTCAGCAGGGTGTGGTCCACCCGGTTTAAAATGGCCTGTTTATCCATTTTGATACACTCCTTGCGCCGTCTGCCCCGGGCAGACGGTTTTTGATACCCCATTGTATCGCGTTCCCCCGCCCTTGTCCAGCCCCGGCGAAAGACGGGATACCAATTCCCCACCCGGTGTGGTATGATGGGATAGATCTGAACTTGGAAAGGAACGAGCAACCAGCCGTGAAACGACGCGTATTTTGTATCTTGACTGTCCTGTGTCTGGCCCTGTCCGCCTGCGCTCCCGCCGCTCCGGCGGAGAGCGAACCGGCCCAGGTCCAGTCCATCTCCTTCACCGACGATTTGGACCGCACCGTCACCGTGGAGCCGCCCCGCCGGGTGGCCGCCCTCATCGGCAGCTTTGCTGACATCTGGCAGCTAGCCGGTGGGGGAGACACGTTGGTGGCCGCGGCAGACGACGCCTGGACCAGCTTTGACCTGAATTTGGGCGAGGACGTGATCAAACTGGGCGGCGTGAAGCAGATCAATCTGGAGCAGCTGGCCGCCACTCAGCCCGACCTGGTCCTGGCCAGCAGCAACACCGCCGCCCAGCTGGATCTGCTGCCCGCTTTGGAGCAGCTGGGGCTGAACGTGGCCTATTTCAAGGTGGCGGAATTTCAGGACTATCTCCACATGCTGGACCTGTGCAGCCAGCTCACCGGGGACACAGAGCGCTTTGACCAATATGGCCTGGCGGTGGAGAGCCAGGTCCAGGCGGCCCGGGACCGGGCGGACGGCTCCGCCCCCACTGTCCTGTACATCAGGGCCACCGGGGCGGGGTGCAAGGTGAAAAACAGCCGGGACAGCGTCTTGGGGGAGATGCTCCGGGACCTGGGCTGTGTGAACATCGCCGACGGCGACGACTCCCTTCTGGAACAGCTGAGCTTAGAGCGCATTTTGCAGCTGGACCCGGAGTTCATCTTTGTGGTGATGCAGGGGGCGGACAAGACCGGGGCCCAGCAGGCCCTGGACCACACGCTGCTGGCAAGCCCCGCCTGGCAGAGCCTGACGGCGGTGCAGCAGGGGCGCTATTACGTGATGGACGACCGGCTTTATAACCTAAAGCCCAACGCCCGGTGGGGAGAGGCCTATGAGCACTTGGCAGATATCCTATATCCCGATGCCGGCCAGGCATAAGCGGACGCTGCTGCTTCTGGCGGGGCTGACGGTGCTGGCGGCGGCGCTCAGTCTGGCGGCGGGGCCGGTGGTCCTGTCCCCCGGAGAGCTGTGGGCGGCCCTTATCGGACGCAGCTGCGGAACGGCGGGGACCATCCTTCTCCATATTCGCCTGCCCCGCACCTGCGCCTGTCTGCTGGCGGGGGCAGCCCTGGCCGCCTCGGGAGCTATCATTCAAAGTGTGCTGGCAAACCCCCTGGCCGCTCCCAACATCATCGGGGTAAATGCCGGGGCGGGGCTGATGGTGGCTCTGGCCTGTGCCCTGGCTCCCACGGCCCTGGCCCTCACCCCGGTGCTGGCCTTTTTGGGAGCCATGGCGGGGGTGCTGCTGGTGCTGGCCATCGCCCGGCGCACCGGGGCTTCCCGGCTGACGGTGGCCCTGGCCGGGGTGGCGGTGTCCAGTGTGTTCAACGCCGGAATAGATGCGGTGGTCACCTTTGTCCCGGATACGCTGAACAGCTACGCCGACTTTCGGGTGGGCAGTCTGGCCAATCTGACCCTGGACCGCATCCTCCCGGCGGGGGCGCTGATCGTCATCGCCCTGATCTTAGCCCTGACCCTGGCCGGGGAGATGGACGTGCTGCTGCTGGGGGAGGACGTGGCCCGCTCTCTCGGCCTGAACGCCGGGCGCAGCCGGATGGTCCTGCTGGCGGTGGCGGCGGCCCTGGCCGGGGCGGCGGTGAGCTTTGCGGGACTGCTGGGCTTTGTGGGACTCATCGTCCCCCATATGGCCCGGCGCTTCGTTGGAGAGGACAGCCGCCCCCTGCTGATGGCTTCGGCTCTCGGCGGCGCGGCCCTGCTCACGGGGTGTGACCTGCTCTCCCGGCTGCTCTTCGCCCCATACGAGCTGCCCGTGGGCGTGGTCCTGTCTCTGGGGGGCGGGCCCTTCTTCCTGTGGCTGCTGCTGAAGCAGAGAGGGGGGCGGACCCCATGATGGAGCTGCGTGAGCTGCGGGCGGGCTATGGGGAACGGCTCGTGTTAGATGGCATCGATCTGGCCCTGCGCCCCGGGGAGGTGCTGGCCCTGATCGGCCCCAACGGCAGCGGCAAGAGCACCCTGATCCGGGCGGCCCTGGGGCTGATCCCCCTGGCGGGAGGACAGGTGGTCATTGATGGGGTGGACGCCGCGACGCTTACGCCCCGGCAGCGGGCGCAGAAGGCCGCCTATCTGCCCCAGACCCGGCCCGTGCCCAACATCACCGCCCTGCGCATGGTGCTCCACGGGCGCTTTCCCCACCTGACCTACCCCCGGCGCTTCCGGCAGGAGGACTACGCCGCGGCCATGGACGCCCTGGAGCGGGCGGACGCGGCGCAATTGGCCCAGCGGCCCATGCCGGAGCTGTCCGGCGGCCAGCGCCAGCGGGTCTATCTGGCCATGGCCCTGGCCCAGGACGCCCAGACCGTCTTCCTGGACGAGCCCACCGCCTTTCTGGACGTGGGCCATCAGCACCTGTTGGGCCAGCTGGCCCGGGGGCTGGCCCAACAGGGCCGGGCGGTGGCCCTGGTCCTCCACGACCTGCCCCTGGCCCTGACCACGGCGGACCGGCTAGCTGTGCTGGATGGAGGCCGCCTGCTGGCTGTGGACGGACCGGAAAATATCTACGTCGGCGGCATGTTAAACCGGGTGTTCGGCGTCGAGCTGGGCCGGGTGATGACGGACCGGGGCTGGCGGTATTATTACTTATAGTGATAAAAAGCGAAAATATACGGCGGCCCCGTGGTGGGGGCCGCCGTCTGGGAACTCTGGGGCTTTGCGTGGTTTGATTTGGCCATCAGGCCAGAGAGAGCGTCTCGATCTGATAGCCGAACAGGCTGTCAGTGGGCTGGAGGACGGCCTGGAAGCCGGTGAGGACGCTGCCGTCCACGGAGTAGACCAGTCTGCCGGACAGGACCAGCTTGCCCTGCTCCACGGTGGAGCCGCTCAGCTGGATCTCGGCCAGGTTATCGTCGCCGCACACCACCTGGAAGCTGTCCTGATCGGCCAGATAGGTCATCCGGTCCGCCAGGTCCTCCGGCAGGGTGTTCAGATACACCGGGCCGCCGGGGAGAGCGGCGGAGAAGTCCAGCACGGTCTCGGCGGGAACGGTGAGCAGGCCGTCGCCGCTGTCGGCCCGCTCGTCCAGCTGGCCATAGAGGGAGAGCATGTTATAGACCGTCTCCCACCGGCCCGCGTCGCCGGTCAGGGCATCGTCCCCCAGGTGGAGCAGGGTGAGCAGCCCGGCGTGGAGGGCGGGGGTCATGGACTCCACAGCCCCCGTCTCGGCGGGGATGGAGCCGGGCACAAAGCCGGTCTCGGCGGTCACGTCCCCGGCGGGCAGGGCGGTCTCCCCGCCGTTTACGGCCAGGGCCGCGAAGGGGATGGACAGAGCCAGCACAGCGGCGGCAGTCAGGGTCAGCAGCATTTTTCTCAGTTTCATGTGGGGACCTCCTTCCGCAAGGGATCGGGTGATATTCTTTCATCTTGACCACAGTATAGCACGCCAGCTGTGTTACCTTCTTATCGGAAGCGTTACGAGACGGTAGCAAAATGGTTACAGATTTGTTTCCGTTTTCACCAAATACCCCTGGTATTTTATGCCGGGCGGACCAGACATATTCCTCCCGGACGCAAAAAGAGGAAGACGGTCTTGCATCGCCGTCTCCCTCTTTTTGCGTTTTATTTTGGTTTTTCGCGCCGCAGAGCCTTTAGCCCAGCAGGGCCTTGTCGCTGGCGAAGATCTCGCCGGAGGCCTTTTCGAATTCGTGCATCAGGTCCTCCACGGTCAGGCGCTTTTTCTCCTCTCCCCGGATGTCCAGGATGACGCGGCCCTCGTGCATCATGATCAGGCGGTTGCCGTGGACGATGGCGTCCCGCATGTTGTGGGTGATCATCGCGGTGTGCTCGTCCAGCAGCAGCTTGGGGCGGATGAGGGTGGCCATCAGCAGGGCCAGATTCTCCTCAATGCCCATGGTGGCGGCGGTGCCCATCATGGGGTCCTGGAACACCCGGCCGATGAAGGCGGCCCGCTTGTGCTCGCTGAGCTTTGTCACGTCCACGCCGTCGATGATGATGCTGCCCTCGTCCACAGGCCAGGCCCCGGCGATGGCGTTCATCAGGGTGCTCTTGCCCGCGCCGTTGCCGCCGATGACGGTGATGAAGTCCCCGTCCTCCATGGTCAGCTCCACGCCGTTCAGGGCGTGCTTTTCGTTGGCGGTGCCCACGTTAAAGGTCTTGTAGATATTCTTTACCTCAAGCATGCTTGGCATCTCCTCTCTTCACAGGCTTGGAGAAGAATTTGCCCTTCCAATAGGGCAGGGCCAGGAACAGGGCCACCACGATGGCGGACAGCAGCTTCAGGTCGTTGGAGTCGATGAGCCGGGTCCACAGCAGCACCTGGATGACCACGTAGTAGATGATGGAGCCGAAGGCCACGCTGAGCAGCCGCAGGGCGAAATTGCGGAAGATCTTGCCGAAGAGCACCTCGCCGATGACCACGGCGGCCAGGCCGATGACGATGGAGCCGCGGCCCATGTTGATGTCGGCAAAGCCCTGATACTGGGACAACAGCGCGCCGCTCAGGCCCACCAGGCCGTTGGACACCATCAGGCCCAGCACCTTGCAGAAGTCGGTGTTGATGCCCTGGGCCCGGGCCATGTTCTGGTTGGCGCCGGTGGCCCGCAGGGAGCAGCCCATCTCCGTGCCGAAAAACCAATACAGCAGGGCGATGACCACCACCAGGAACACGGAGATCATCACCAGGGGGTTCTTCCAGAAGGGGATGTTGCTGTTGCCCAGATAGCGCAGGGAGGTGAGCAGGTCGTATTTGTCGGCGCTGATGGCCTGGTTGGCCCCGCCCAGGATGCGCAGATTCACCGACCACAGGGCAAACTGGGTCAGAATACCGGCCAGAATGGCGGGGATGCCGAACAGGGTGTGGAACAATCCGGTACACAGACCGGCAGCCATGCCCGCCAGGGTGGCCAGCAGGATGGCCAGCCACATGGGATAGCCGCCGATGATGAGCACCACGCACACCGCGCCGCCGGTACACAGGGTGCCGTCCACGGTCAGGTCGGCGATGTCCAGCACCTTGAACGTGATGAACACACCGATGGCCATGATGCCCCAGATGAGACCTTGGGACATCGCGCCGGGCAGGGCGCCAAGCAGAGAAGAAAGGGTCACAGGGAGTCCTCCTTTTTGATACTGTCTTTTTGTACGGGAAAAGCAGCGCGATGGCAATTTGACCCTCGCGCTGCTTCCGTTATGGTTTTGTTGGGACGTGTCCGCCGGATCAGTCGGCGGCGATGGGGGAGTAGTCCTCCGGCATGGTCAGACCCAGCTGCTGGCAGACGGACTCGTTGTACATCTTCACAGCGGTGGCGTTGGCCAGGATCAGGTCCACGTTAGAGGACACAAAGCCGTTGATGATGGTGGAGCAGGTGGGGCTGTCGCCGTTGGCGTTCTGCTCGTTAAAGGTCACGTTGCCCTCGCCCAGCTTCTCGGTCAGGGCGTCCTTAAAGCCCTGAGTGGCCTTGTCTAGGGTGGGGTGCTGCACCAGCTGGCAGATGCCGATGGTATACTTCTGGCCGTCGCCGGTCTGGCTGGCAGAGGACTGGGTGCTGCCGCTGTTGGCGGCACTGCCGCCGTTACTGCCGCAGGCGGCCAGAGACAGCATCATGGCCGCCGCAGAGACGACGGCGAGAATGCGGGAAAGTTTCTTCATTTCGTTCTCCTCCAAATCTTTTCAAGACACTTTATTGGTTCACGGCAATGAACTTTGCCGCTTTAAGCCAGTGAAGTGTGTTATAGGAGCTTGCTCGGAAAATGTCAATAGCTGCTGCAAAAATTTTTATTCCGAAAGCAAAAGTGGGGTGTTTACTGAACAAATACGCAGTTGTTTTCCAGATTTGGCCAGGAATAGGCGCGAAAAGCGCCCCGGGGCTGTTTTTGCCTCGGGGCGCTCAAACATCAAAGTTACTTTTTCAGCTTGGCCTTTCCGGTGACCTGGTCCATGGAGACACGCCACACGGCGGTGACGGACAGGCTCTTTTCAATGGCCTTTTCCAGGCCCTCCCCCAGGTCGTGGGGGGTGAGCTTGCGGCACAGGGCCCGCAGGGCCTCGGCCTTCTCCTCCGGCTCGGTCACTTCGCTGGCCCGGCCTATGACCACGGCGGACTGAAAATAGGTGGTGTACATGGCGGGGGCCACGAAAGCGGGTTCGTCCGCGCCCACGAAAGTGATGCATACCCGGCTGTCATGGCGGAGCAGGTCGGTCTTGTGTCCCTCTTTGGCGCAGTGGAAATAGAGCTTGTCGCCCACCCGCACCAGTGACAGGGGGATGCAGTAGGGGGCACCGTCTTCCGTGGCAAAGGCCACCGTGCCGTGCTGGCAGCGGTCAATGAGGGCGAGCGAAAATTCTAAACTCTGTTCCCGGTCACTTCTTCTCATGGTCAGGCTCCTTTTTCATGTCGTCGCCGGGCTTTGGCTCGGCGGGCTTGGTCAGCAAGGTGACGATGTGGTAATAGAGGGCGGTGGGGTCAGACTGAAAGCGGTGGGCCATGGCGGCGGCCTGGGGGCGGCTGGGGGTGAGCAGCTCCAGCTGGAGCAGGGGGGTGCCCACGTCATCCAGGCGCAGATGGAGGGTGCAGGTGCCGTCCTCGTTGTCGCTCACGTCCGCCTGGACCTGGGCCTGGCGGCGGATGGCGTCGTTCACCCGGACCAGATTCTCGTCGCAGTGCATCCGCACGGAATAGGGCAGGCTGCTCTCACAGATCTCGCTGTTCCGGCGGCCCTTTTCCGTGATGGAATAGCGCTGCTCCTGGTCCCGCTCCAGCTGGCCCGTCTCCACCATGTGGCCCACGGCCTCGGTGAGGGAGAAATAGTCCACGCCCTCGTCGCACAGGGCCAGCTCCAGCAGCTGGAGGAAGGTGACCGGCCCGGCCACCCGGGACATGATATAAAGCACCAGCAGTTTCAGGTCTAGTTCACTTTGGATGAATCCCATGGGCATGATGACCGCTCCTTTCCCCTGGGGGCACGGACTGACGTTCGATGCTTATGAAACTATTAAATATTATTATAGCCCGGCCCGGGGAAAGCCGCAAGCCCCAAATTTGCCCGGAAGCACCGATCCCGGGGCGGAACATAGGATGTATCGGCTCAAGGCCCAGGGCGGGCACAGGAAATGGCCGCCCGTGTCATCTTTTTGTTAGGAGGGAACCCTATGCCAGAAGTGGTCGTGCCCGGTCCCGTGACCGAGGAGCGCCGCATCCGGGAGGCGGTGTGCGTACACACGAAGAAGATCTTCGATTCCTGCCGGGATAAGGACTGCATCGAGGACCTGCGGGTCTATCTCACCCGGAGCTCTCAGGAGGCGGTGGACCGGGCCGTCTCGGTAAAGGCGGGCTGCGCCCAGCTGCTGTACGCCTACATCGATGTGGAGCCGGTCACCTTCAACCGGGGCTTTTACACCGTGGACGTGCGGTATTACTACCGCATCTCCGCCGACGCCTTTGTGGGCACGGTCCGCCCGGTGGAGGTGACGGGGCTGGCGGTGTTCGACAAGCGAGTCATCCTGTTCGGCAGCGAGGGGAACGCCAAGATCTTCTCCTCCCAGGCCGGGTGCGGGCCCGACGGCCAGCGCCTGCCCAACACCACCGCCCCCGTGGCCGTGGTGGAGGCGGTGGACCCGCTGATTTTGGGGATGAAGCTGCTGGACGTGTGCGACTGCCGCCCCTGCCCCTGCGAGTGCCAGTGGACCGACGTCCCCCCGGCGGTGGCCGCCGCCTTCCCGGAGGAGCTGGCCTTTACCGGCGAGGCCCACCGGATGTATGTCACCCTGGGACAGTTCTCCATCATCCGCCTGGAGCGGGACACCCAGCTGCTGACCCCCGTGTATGACTACTGCGTGCCCGAGAAGGAGTGCCCCTGCGACGGCGGCAGCTGCCAGGAGGACCCCTGCGAGCTGTTCCGCAAGGTGCAGTTCCCCGTGGGCGAGTTCTTCCCGCCCAACTCCATCGCCCCCCGGGGCAGCAGCTATCAGGACATCAAGTCCGGCGGCTGCGGCTGCTCGTGCAGTTAAACCATAAGCAAAAAGGACCGCCTCGGCGGTCCTTTTTGTCGTCTGTATTCAGGATATATTAGCCCTGGGCGGGGTCCAGCATGGTCTGGCAGAAGGTGCGCAGCACGGCGGCCAGCTCGCAGCGCTTGATGCCGTTGATGGGCCGCAGGGTGTTGTTCTCATAGCCGGACAGCAGCCCGGTGGACACGGCCCACTCCATGGCCGTCCGGCCCCACTCGGACACGCTGCCCCCGTCGGCAAAACCGGACAGGGACTTACCCTCGGTCACGTCCAGCCCCTGGCGCTTGGCATACTGCTGGAGCACCAGGGCCAGCTGCTCCCGGGTGAGGGGGGTGTTGGGCAGGAACTTGTTGCCCGAGCCGCTCATCAGCCCCTCCTGACTGCACCAGTTCACCGCCTGATAGCACCAGTCGCCGGAGGACACGTCGGCAAAGTGGGCGGACTTGTCCGCCTGGACAGAGCCGCCCATGCGCCACAAAATCTGGGCCAGCTGGGCCCGGGTGACGGAGCCGTTGGGCAGGAAGGCGTCGCTGCCCGTGCCGGAGAAGAAGCCCTGCTCCAGGGCGTACTCCACCGCGCCATAGTACCAGGCGGTGGCGGGCACGTCAGAGGGGACGATCACCGAGTCGTACAGGCGGACGTAGTAGGACAGGACATACTCCTGCTTGTCCGTGGGGGAGTTATAGTGGAGGGAGACGAAATAGAGGATGCCCTCGGCGTTGGGGCTGGCCACGCCGGCCTCGGGCAGGGTCTGGCCGGTCCCGGCGGTGTTCCGGGCCTTCAGCACCTCCTGGCCCCGCTGGGCCAGGGTCTTGGCGGTAAGCAGATAAGTCTGCCCGGCCTTCAGGGTGGCGTTGGTGCCCGTCCAGGGAGTCAGCTCGCCGGTGGCGGTCATGGTGTCGCACACGGGGCGGTCCTCGCCGTCCAGCATCTCGTAGACGCCGTCGCCATTCAGGTCGGTGAGGTAGTCCACCTCCACCCACACCCCGTCGGTCTTGGGCTGGATATAGAAGGCGGGGTCGCCGGCGGCCCGATTCACCCGGCAGTCATACCGCACGGCGTCGTCGGCCAGGAACAGGCCGGAGCTGCCCCGGCGATAGAGCTTGATGTGCAGATTCACCTCCGGGGAGTCGGTGGTGTTGGCGTGGATGAGAAAAGACGCAAAGCTGGTGGACAGGGGGTCCACAGCGGACACAGGCAGCATCATAGAGACGGCCATGACCAGGCAGAGCACCAGGCCAAGCCAGCGTTTACACTTGAACATAAAGGTCTCCTTTCGGTTTGGTGGTTTGGATACAAAGCCCATTATAACCAAAAATGCCGGGTTTGACAAGAAAGAGGGGCGGTTTCTCTGGCACGAAAACCGTTTTTCCCGGTGGACAGGCCCCTTTGGGCTGTGATATAATAGCAAAATAAACAAATGTGGTGATGATATGGGCTGGATTTTCAACATTTTGCCGTGCTATGGTCTGATCCCTCTGGGGGCGTCTTTTCTGGGTGCGCTGCCCCTGTTCTTCGGGGGCCCCTCGTGGACCTGTCTGGTCACAGTCCCGCTTCTGACCTGGCTGATATATTTCTCCCTTGATGGACGGGTGGACCGGCGGCGGGGAGCCCGGATCAACGGCATCTCCCTGCTGCTCCTGGCCCTCTGCTTCACGGTGCTGATGGTCCTGGGAAAGGGCAGTGTGGACAGCACGGCGGTGGGGCAGCTGCTGTGGCTGACCCTTCCCTTCTGCCCGCTGTGGCTGCTTCTGTCCCTTATGGGGGAGCGGCTGATCCTGGTTCTGGCCATCTTTCTGACCTATGCCTCCGGATATCTCTTCTGCACCTGCCGGAAGGGGGAACGCCCCCGGTGGCGGCGGCTGGTCCTCCCCGGGGTGGGGCTTGCCCTGTGCGCCGCCCTGTGTACGGTGCTGTATTGCAGCCGGCCGGAGGTGCGCTATGGGGGCCACGGCTTTGCCTATATGCACGGCTTCTCCAGCACTGACTTCAGCCAGTACATGGTGTACAGCCAGCCCGGCAAGCTGGCTGCCCTGGACCACCCGGCGGCGTTCCAGATACAGGACGAGGCGGACATGCCCGTGATGGACGGGGCGGAGGCCTGCTATCCCCTGTATGCCGCGGCGGCCAAGGCGGTGTATCAGGACATCGCCCACATCGAATCCAACTGGGCCGACAGCGGGGAGCGCGCCTGGACCAACGGCAAGATCGTCACCTTTACCAACACCGTCGTGGGCTTTGAGCGGCTGATAGAGGGAAATGTGGACCTGTTCTTCGGGGCCAGACCGTCGGCAGATCAGCTGGCATATGCGGCGGAGCAGGGGGTGGAGCTGGAGATCACCCTCATTGGCCGGGAGGCCTTTGTCTTCTTTGTGGAGGAGGACGAGCCGGTGGACGGCCTGACCCAGGACCAGCTGCGGGCCATCTATCACGGGGACGTGACCGACTGGAGCCAGGTGGGCGGGCGCGCTGGGGAAATCGCCGCCTTTCAGCGTCCGGCGGGCTCCGGCTCCCAGACTATGATGGAATACTTCATGGGGGAGGTCAGCCTGAAGGAACCCCAGACCTATGAGACGGTGGGCTCCATGGAGGGGGTCATCCGCCACGTGGCCCAGTATGCCAACCAGCGGGGGGCATTGGGCTACTCCTTCCGGTATTTTATCCAGGGCCTCAGCCAGGAGAAGGGGGTCAAGCTGCTGGCGGTGGACGGGGTGACCCCTGACCTGGCCCACATCGAGGACGGCAGCTATCCCCTCACCGTCCCTCTGTGTCTGGTCACCCGGAAGGACGACCCGAATCCCAACGTGGGGAAGATGATCGACTTCTTTCTATCCCTGGACGGCCAGACCTTGGTCCGGGAGACGGGCTATGGTGGTCTTGCAGGCTAAATCGACAACCAAAACGGGGACGGGTTGACAAATGCTGCGCAAGAATGTATACTTTTGAAAAAATACGTTTACGGTCTGGCTTTCGCCGGGCCATGAAAGGAAGCGCACGCAATGCAGACCGCAAAACACCCTGCGCTGCCCCTGGCGATGACGGCGGTGATGGCCGCTGTCATGGCGGTGGTGGCCCCGTTCTCCATCTCCATCGGCCCCATCCCCCTGTCCCTGTGTACCTTGGTCATCTATATGAACGCCTATATTCTGGGCTGGAAGCGGGGCACCGTGGCCACCCTGGTGTATATTCTGTTGGGTGCAGTGGGGATGCCCGTGTTCAACAGCTTCTCCGGCGGCCTGGGCGTGGTGGCCGGGCCCACCGGCGGCTATATCGTGGGCTATCTGCCCCTGGCCCTCATCTGCGGACTGGCGGTGGCCGCCGCCCCCAAGAACCGGGTGGGACAGTTTATCGGCATGATCCTGGGCACGGCGGTGCTGTACGCTCTGGGCACCGCCTGGTACTGCGTCCAGTCCGGCAACCCTCTGGGCGTTGCCATGGGCTACTGCGTCATCCCCTTCCTCCCCGGCGACTTCATCAAGATGATTGTGGCCGCCGGTGTGGGTCCCATGATCCGCACCAGCCTGGAGAAGGCCGGGCTGTATCCCCAGGGCTGAGCATTCCCCAAACTTTTTTGACACGCTGACACGTATAGGATCTTCCCCAATAAAAAGGACCGTCCAGCCCGGACGGTCCTTTTCCTGTCTCTGTGTGGTTATGCGTTTTCATAGGGCAGGCCGGACAGATATCGCCGGGCCAGGTCGAAGGCGTGGGAGGCCGTCTGGGTGCGCAGACGGGCCCGCACCGGGCGGGCGCCCAGATGCAGCTCCTTTACGTGGGTGCCCTCGGCGGTGGCGATGGCCACGAACATGGTGCCCACCTCGTTGCCCCGGTCATCCCGGTCCGGTCCGGCCACGCCGGTGGAGGACAGGGCCACGTCGCAGCCCAGCGCCCGGCGGGCCCCTTCAGCCATGGCGGCGGCCACGGGGGCGGACACCGCGCCGAACCGGTCCAGCATGTCCTGGGGCACCCCCAGCACGCCGTGCTTCACTTCATTGGTATAGGAGACCACGCCGCCCTTGAATACCTGAGAGGCCCCGGGCACATCGGTGAGCCGCTTGGCCATCAGGCCGCCGGTGCAGCTCTCGGCGGTGCCCAGGGTCATGCCCTTCTGCCGCAGCAGGTCCTCCACCACCGCCTCCAGCGAGGGCACGTCCACGCCATAGACCTTGCTGCCGAACAGGGCTTTGATCTGGTCCACCGTGGGCTGGAGCAGGGCCTGGGCCTCCTCTGCCGTGGCCGCCTTGGCGGTGACCCGCAGCTCGCACTCCCCCTCCTTGGCATAGGGGGCCAGGGTGGGGTTGGTCATGGCGTTCATCTGCTGCCGCAGCTGGGCCTCTACGCTGGACTCCCCGATGCCGAAGAGCTTGATGGTGTGGGAGGCGATGACCCCCTCAGACAGCTGCTGGAGATAGGGCACGGCCCGATATTGGAACATGGGGCCGCACTCGCTGGGGGGGCCGGGGAGCATGATGACGTGGACCCCGTCGGCCTGAAAGGCGCAGCCCGGGGCGGTGCCCCAGTCGTTGGCGAAAATGGTGCAGCCCTCGGGCAGCATGGCCTGCTGCATGTTGTTCTCCGTCATGGTCCGGCCAATGCGGGCAAAGTGGGTGCGGATGCGCTGGGCCGAAGTCTCGTCAAACACCAGCTGCTTGCCGAAGGCCTCAGCCAGGACGTTTTTGGTCAGATCGTCGCAGGTGGGGCCCAGGCCGCCGGTGGTGATGATGACGTCCGCCCGCCCCTTGGCCACGTCCACCGCCTGGCGGACCCGCTGGGGGTTGTCCCCCACCACGGTGTGGTAATAGACGTTCAGCCCCAGGGCGCTCAGCCCCTGGGAGAGGGTCTGGGCGTCGGTGTTGGCGATGTTGCCCAGCAGAAGCTCGGTGCCCACCGACAGGATCTCCACGGTATGAGACATAATAAACAAGACCTTTCCCACCCCGGGCCGCGCCGGGGGTGTTATGATAGCTGCCGCCATTATAACACGGCCCCGGCGGGAAGAAAAGGCGGCGGGGAGACAAATTTCCCGGGAAAGGGGAACCTTTTATGAGAAATAAATGGCCGCTAGAGGAAAAACCAAGCTGATTAAGTCCGACGCAAGACCGCCGGAGGGCGGTTTAAAAGGCAACTAAAGGTCAAAACCGGGCGAAACGGAAGCCCAAGCACCGGTTTGGGCGGGAAATTTGAATTTTTTGCGATTTTTCGACCAATTTACAGTTGAAATTCTCGGAATTTTGGAATACAATGATACGCGCAAGAAAGAGGAGGAGCCACCTGTGCTGAACATCGTCTTAGTGGAACCGGAAATTCCCCAGAATTGCGGCAACATCGCCCGCACCTGCGCCGCCACCCGAAGCCGGCTGCATCTCATCCGCCCCCTGGGCTTTGACATCAGCGAAAAGGCGGTGCGCCGGGCGGGACTGGACTACTGGCACATGGTGGACCTGACGGTGTATGACAACATCGACCACTTCTTCTCCCTGCATCCCCAGCCCGATGTGTGGCTGGCCACGACCAAAGCCCCAAGAGACTATTCCCAGGCACGCTTTTCCCCCGACTGCTGGCTGATGTTCGGCAAGGAGACCGCCGGACTGCCCGAGTGGCTGCGGGAAAAATACCGCAGCCGCTGCATCCGCATCCCTATGCGGGAGGACGCCAGAAGTCTGAACCTGGCAAACTCTGTGGCCATCCTGACCTATGAGGCGCTGAAGCAGAACGGGTTCCCCGGTCTGTCCGGCGTGGGCAGCATGGCGGCGGAGGAATAACACCCGATCTCGATTCCTTACATATTACATATGGACTTTTCATCTTGTACTACGGAAAGGGGTTCCCAAACATGAATTACAACAAAAAGACCGTGAAGGACGTGGACGTGAAGGGCAAAAAGGTCCTGCTGCGCTGCGATTTCAACGTGCCCATGGCCAAGGACGGCAGCGGCGTCATCACCGATGACAAGCGCATCCGCGCCGCCCTGCCCACCATCCAGTATCTGCTGGACCAGGGGGCCGCGGTGATCGCCTGCTCCCACATGGGCAAGCCCAAGGGCGAGGTAAAGCCCGAGCTGAGCCTGAAGCCTGTGGCCGTCCGCCTGAGCCAGCTGCTGGACAAGCCGGTCATCATGGCCGACGACGTGGTGGGCCCCGACGCCCAGGCTAAGGCCGCCGCCCTCCAGCCCGGCCAGATCATGCTGCTGGAGAACACCCGCTTCGAGCCCGGCGAGACCAAGAACGACCCCGCCCTGGCCAAGGCCATGGCCGACATGGCCGACCTCTATGTGTCCGACGCCTTCGGCGCTGTCCACCGCGCCCACGCCTCCACCGCCGGTGTGGCCCAGTATCTGCCCGCCGTGTCCGGCTTCCTGATCCAGAAGGAGCTGGAGATCATCGGCGGCGCTCTGGCCAACCCCAAGCGCCCCCTGGTGGCCATTCTTGGCGGCTCTAAGGTCTCCTCCAAGATCGGCGTCATCAACAACCTGCTGGAGATCGCCGACACCGTCATCATCGGCGGCGGCATGGCCTATACCTTCTCCGCCGCCATGGGCGGCAAGATCGGCAACAGCCTGCTGGAGGCCGACTGGGAGGAGTACGCCCTGAAGATGATGGACAAGGCCAAGGAGAAGGGCGTCAAGCTCCTCCTGCCTGTGGACACCGTGTGCGCCGACAAGTTTGCCCCCGACGCCAACAGCCAGGTGGTGAAGTCCGGCGAGATCCCCGACGGCTGGGAGGGCCTGGACATCGGCCCCGAGACCGTGAAGCTCTATTGCGACGCCGTGGCCGACGCGGGCACCGTCATCTGGAACGGCCCTATGGGCGTGTTCGAGTTCCCCGCCTTTGCCAAGGGCACCCAGGCCGTGGCCGAGGCCCTGAGTCAGACCTCCGCCATCACCATCATCGGCGGCGGCGACAGCGCGGCTGCGGTGCAGCAGCTGGGCTATGCCGACAAGATGACCCACATCTCCACCGGCGGCGGCGCCTCCCTGGAGTTCATGGAGGGCAAGGAGCTGCCCGGCGTGGCCTGCCTGCTGGACGCCTGAGCGCTTAATATTGAAAACATCCTCTCCGGGCACCCAGTTCCAACCCGGGGCCCGGAGAGGCGGACGAGCTTCTTTTGCAAATAAATTTACAAGTTAGGGAGAGAACACCATGAATCGTCGTTATCGTAAGACTATCATTGCTGGAAACTGGAAGATGAATAACACCCTGTCTCAGATGAAGGCCTTTGCCGAGCAGATCAAACCCATCATCCCCAAGGGCAAGTGGTGCAATGTGGTGCTCTGTGTCCCGGCGGTGAACATCACCAGCGCCGTCCGCCTGTTCAAGGACTGTCACATCGCCATCGGCGCTGAGACCTGCCACTACGAGGACCACGGTGCGTTCACCGGCGAGATCACCGCCGAGATGATCAAGGAGGCCGGGGCCAAGTATGTCATCATCGGCCACTCCGAGCGCCGCCAGTATTACAACGAGACCGACTTCACCGTAAACAAGAAGGTCCACGCCGCCATCAACGCCGGCCTCATCCCCATCGTCTGCGTGGGCGAGAGCCTGGAGCAGCGGGAGCTGGGCGTGACCATGGAGCTCATCTCCTATCAGGTCAAGTGCGCCCTGGCCAACGTGCCCGCCGACAAGATGCGCCACGTGGTCATCGCCTATGAGCCCCTGTGGGCCATCGGCACCGGCAAGACCGCCACTGCCGAGCAGGCCGGCGAGGTCTGCCAGGCCATCCGCGCCGTCATCCGCAAGCTGTATGGTGCTCACGTGGCCCGCTCCGTCACCATCCAGTACGGCGGCTCTATGAACGCCAAGAACGCCGCCGAGCTGCTGGCTCAGCCCGACGTGGACGGCGGCCTGATCGGCGGTGCCTCCCTGAAGCCCGCCGACTTCGTGGAGATCATCAACTCCGCCAACCAGGAGTAAGGGATGTCCCGGAGGGGGGACAAACTTTTCCAGATCAAGAGGTATTAAGGACTTTATGAAAACACCGACTACTTTGATTATCATGGATGGCTTTGGCATCGCCCCCAAGGGTCCGGGCAACGCCGTGGCTGACACGCCCAAGCCCAATCTGGACCGCATCTTCGCCCAGTGCCCCGGCTGCCGCCTGGCGGCCTCCGGCCTGGACGTGGGTCTGCCCGAGGGGCAGATGGGCAACAGCGAGGTGGGCCACACCAACATGGGCGCGGGCCGGGTGGTGTTCCAGGACCTGCCCCGCATCAGCCGGGACATCGACACCGGGGCCTTCTTCCAGAACCCCGCCTTCTTAGACGCCATGTCCAACTGCCGGGAGTGGGGCAGCGCCCTGCATCTCATGGGCCTGCTGTCTGACGGCGGCGTCCACAGCCACATCAACCACCTGTTCGCCCTGCTGAAGATGGCGGGGGAGCAGGGCATCGAAAAGGTCTATGTCCACTGCTTCCTGGACGGGCGGGACGTGCCCCCCAGCTCCGGCAAGCACTATGTGGAGCTGCTCCAGGCCAAGATGCAGCAGCTGGGCGTGGGCAAGATCGCCTCGGTGATGGGCCGCTATTACGCCATGGACCGGGACAAGCGCTGGGACCGGGTGCAGCAGGCCTACGACGCCATCGTCTGCGGCCAGGCCCCCTATGAGGCCGACGCCGCCGAGGCCGTGCAGAAGTCCTATGACGCGGGCGTCACCGACGAGTTCGTCAAGCCCGTGGTCTGCCTGAAGGACGTACAGATCCAGGACAACGACTCGGTGATCTTCTTCAACTTCCGCCCCGACCGGGCCCGTGAGATCACCCGCTGCCTGGTGGACGAGGACTTTACGGACGTAGAGCGCAAGACGGGCTTTGTCCCCGTGGACTTTGTCTGCACCACCGAGTATGATGCCACCATGCCCAACGTGAGCGTGGCCTATCCCCGGCAGAAACTGGAGAACATCTTCGGCGAGTATATCTCCAAGCTGGGTCTGACCCAGCTGCGCATCGCCGAGACGGAGAAGTATGCCCATGTGACCTTCTTCTTCAACGGCGGCGTGGAGACCGTTTTCCCCGGGGAGGACCGGTGCCTGATTCCCTCCCCGAAAGTTGCCACTTACGACCTGCAGCCGGAGATGTCCGCCTATCAGGTGGCGGAGGAGGCCTCTCAGCGCATCCTCAGCGGGGCCTATGACGTGATCATCCTGAACTTTGCCAACTGCGACATGGTGGGCCACACCGGCGTGTACGACGCCGCCTGCAAGGCCGTGGCCACTGTGGACGAGTGCGTGGGCAAGGTGGTAGAGGCCACCAGCAAGATGGGCGGCGTGTCCCTCATCACCGCCGACCACGGCAACGCGGAGAAGATGGTGGACGAGAAGGGCGAACCCTTCACCGCCCACACCACCAACCTGGTGCCCTTCTATATCGTGGGGGCCAGCGTGAAGCTGCGGGATGGCCGCCTGGCGGACATCGCCCCCACCATGCTGGACCTGATGGGTCTGGAAAAGCCCGCCGAGATGGACGGCAAGACCCTGATCGTCCCCTGAAAACAAGCATTTTTTCACACCGTTTCTGCGCGGGAGACCGCGCTGATGGATAAGTTTTTGCGCACGGCGGCATAAGTCCGCCGAAAAACGAAAGGAGTTAATTCCCATGAAGCAGATGATCGAGATCGTTGACGTTCTGGGCCGCGAGATCCTGGACAGCCGCGGCAACCCCACCGTTGAGGTGGAGGTCTATCTGGAGGACGGCACCATGGGCCGCGCTGCGGTCCCCTCCGGCGCTTCCACCGGTATCTACGAGGCCTGCGAGCTGCGGGACGGCGACAAGAGCCGCTATAACGGCAAGGGCGTTGAGACTGCCGTGAAGAACGTGAACACCGAGATCGCCGAGGCCCTGATCGGCACCAACGTGCTGGACCAGGTGGCCATCGACAAGATGCTCATCGACCTGGACGGCACCCCCAACAAGACCCGCCTGGGCGCCAACGCCATCCTGGGCGCTTCTCTGGCCTGCGCCAAGGCCGCTGCCGAGAGCCTGGGCACCAGCCTGTATAACTACATCGGCGGCGTGAACGCCAAGCAGCTGCCCGTGCCCATGATGAACATCCTCAACGGCGGCGCCCACGCCACCAACAACGTGGAGATCCAGGAGTTCATGATCATGCCCGTCTCCGCCCCCTCCTTCCGGGAGGCCCTGCGCCGCTGCGCCGAGGTGTTCCACACCCTGAAGACCGTGCTGAAGGAGAACGGCACCCCCGCCGCCGGTGTGGGCGACGAGGGCGGCTATGCCCCCAACCTGAAGAAGGACGAGGACGCCCTGAAGGTCATTGTCCAGGCCATTGAAGAGGCTGGCTACAAGCCCGGCGAGGACTTTATGATCGCCATCGACGCCGCCTCCTCCGAGTGGTGGGACGAGGAGCAGAAGATCTATGTCCAGCCCAAGTCCGGCAAGAAGCTGACCCAGCAGCAGCTGGTGAACATGTGGAAGAAGTTCGCCGATAACTATCCCATCATCTCCCTGGAGGACGGCATGGCCGAGACCGATTGGGAGGGCTGGGCTATGCTCACCAAGGCTATCGGTGACCGGGTGCAGCTGGTG
>URNZ01000022.1 GCA_900549405.1 uncultured Eubacteriales bacterium
ATGGTGCCGTCCGGCTCCTCAACGGCCACCAGCTTATAGACGCCGCCGAACACCGGCTCGGACTTGGCGGTGATGAGCCGCTCGCCCACGCCGAACATGTCGATCTGTGCGCCCTGCAGCAGCATGTCCTGGATGAGGTACTCGTCCAGCGAGTTGGACACGGAGATCTTGCAGTCCGTCCAGCCCGCATCGTCCAGCATTTTGCGGGCCTTCTGCGTGAGGTAGGCCAGGTCGCCGGAGTCCAGGCGGATACCGCACTGGGTGATCCCCAGGGGCTTGAGCACCTCGTCAAAGGCACGGATGGCATTGGGGATGCCGGAGTGCAGCGTGTTGTAGGTGTCCACCAGCAGCGTGGCGTTGGTGGGATACAGGCGGCAGTAGGTCTTAAACGCCTCCAGCTCGCTGGGGAACATCTGGACCCAGGCATGGGCCATAGTACCGCCGGCGGGCACGCTGTACACCTCGTCCGAAAGTGTGCAGGCCGTACCGGCTACGCCGCCGATATAGGCCGCGCGGGCGCCCACGATGGCGGCGTCCGCACCCTGCGCGCGGCGGGAGCCGAATTCCAGCACCGTCCGGCCCCGGGCGGCCCGCTGGATGCGGTTGGCCTTAGTGGCGATGAGGCTCTGGTGGTTGATGGTCAGCAGGGTGAAGGTCTCGATGAGCTGGGCTTCGATGGCCGGTGCGCGCACCACCACCAGCGGCTCCTTGGGAAATACCGGCGTGCCCTCGGGGATGGCATAGATATCGCCGGTGAAACGGAAGTCACGGAGATAGGCCAGAAATTCCTCGCAGAAGATGCCGCGGCCCCGCAGGTAGGCGATGTCCTCCTCCGAGAAGTGCAGGTTCTCGATGTAGTCGATGAGCTGCTCCAGTCCCGCCGTGATGGCGAAGCCGCCGCCGTCCGGCACCTTCCGGAAGAATACGTCGAAATACACGATGCGATCCTTGTAGCCGGTCTGGAAATACCCGTTGCCCATGGTCAGCTCGTAGAAGTCGCAAAGCATAGTCATGTTCAGCTTTTCCTGTGTTTTCATCCTTCATACCTCAATATCGGCCTTTGCGCGCCGCGCAAAGTGTATTATGTTTATTATACCGCGATTTTCTCCTTCACGCAACCCTTGTTGCTTTTTCCACGATACGCCGCAAGAAAAGCGAAAAACAGGCCAGCTAAACCACCGGTCGGTTGCGTTTTCCGGCACATTTGCTACAATAGCGGTGAGGTGATCACTTTGGACAAACAAATTCTCGGCGCCTTTATCGCTGAAAATCGCAGACGCCGGCACCTGACTCAGCAGCAGCTGGCCCAGATGCTCCACGTCACCGATAAGGCCGTGAGCAAATGGGAACGTGGACTTTCCTACCCCGACGTCACGCTTCTGGAGCCGTTGGCCACGGCTTTGGGTCTGACGGCAGCCGCGCTCCTCCGGTGCGCCGCGCCTGCAGAGGAAAAGGAGCAAGCTATGGAAGAAAAAAAGTACCCTGCGGAAAATGAGACGCTGCGCGCCGTGGTGGAGATGGCGGACAACAACCAGAAGCGGCAGCGCCGCCAATGGCTCACCGGCGTCAGCGCCGCGGCAGCAGCGTTTCTCCTCATCATCGCCCTTTTTGCCATCCGGCATATCCATCTCGACCTGACAAACCCCTACCGGTATACGGAGGAGCTTTGCGGCCTGATCCAGCAAGCAGAGTATACCGCGGACGGTACATGGCTCTACGTCACGGATGCCGGCAGCCTTTCCTCGGATCTCCTGAAGCTGCGCTGTCCGGCGGACATGGACACTTCTACCCTCCAAATCGGATGGCGTTATGTAAACTCCATTCTGTCACACCCCCAATATAACATGGCATACGACCGCCGTACCAATGAGATCACGTGGTGTGACGAACTGCCGGAATATCTGACGGTGACCGCCATAGGCGGCTTTGGCAGCAGTCCGGCGCAGCCCATGGAAAAGCCACTTTTCGGCTTTGAGGAGACCTTCTCAGCGCATCTTGACGGCTACGGTGCCACCTACTTCTTTATTCCCATTCCGGAGCAGCCGGAGCAGCGGCAGGTGCTGATGCTCCTGCCGGACGCGGGACGCCGCGTGGACTATCGCGTGGAGGATGTAGACGGCGACGGCATCAACGAGCTGCTGTTGACAGATCTCGGCGGCGAAAAGCCCTATATGCTCTGCGATGTGGACGTCACGGGACAGCTTGTCACACAGCTGTACAGCATTTGGGAATAGCCGTTTTGCGCAAAAAAAGAACCGCCTCTCGGCGGTTCTTTTTTGTTTTTGGAATTACTCCTGATCCTCGTCCTCATCGTTGGCCAGATCGCTGAGATCGAACTCCAGCTTGGCGCCACAGTTGGGGCAGATGACCTCGCCGTCCTCCAGAACGGACTCGTCGAAGTAGACCTCCTCCTCGCACTCGGGGCAGTTGGTCATGAAGCACTCCTCTTCCTCGTCGTCTTCATCCTCGTCCTCGTCCTCATCGTCGTCCAGCGCGAAGTACAGGGTCTCCTCCACATCGCTGAGGTCGTCGCTGACAGCATCCAGACCGTCCTCCACGTCGCACAGCTCGTCCTCGACGTCGGCGAACTTCTCCGCCATGTCGTCCAGCACGTCAATGATGGCGGCGATCAGCTTGCCTTCCTTGCTCTCGGTATCCAGGTTCAGGCCCTCGGCCAGACCCTTCAGGTATGCTACCTTCTCAGAAATCTCCATGTTCGGCTCCTTTCTGTACGGTCGGTTGGTTGTTGACTTACTTGGTGCGGCCGATATACTCGCCGGTACGGGTGTCGATGGTGATCTTGTCGCCGATGTTGATGAACAGGGGCACCTTCACCTCAGCGCCGGTCTCCACGGTGGCGGGCTTCAGGGTATTGGTGGCGGTGTTGCCGGCCAGACCGGGCTCGGTCTCGGTGACCTCCAGATCCATGAAGTTGGGGCACTCCAGGCCGAACACGTTGCCCTTATAGCTCAGCACCTTGCACATGGTGTTCTCCTTGATGAAGCGGAACGCATCACCCAGCAGCTCCTTGTTCAGGGGCACCATGTCGTAGGTCTCCTGGTCCATGAAATAGTACAGGTCGCCGTCGTTGTAGCTGTACTCCATGTCGCGGCGGTCCACAAAGGCCTCCTCGAACTTGGCGGTGGGGTTGAAAGAGGTCTCAGTCACAGCACCGGTCACCACGTTGCGCATCTTGGTACGCACGAAGGCCGCGCCCTTGCCGGGCTTGACGTGCTGGAACTCCACGACCTGCATGACCTTGCCGTCCATCTCAAAGGTCTTGCCGTTTCTGAAATCACCGGCGGTAATAGTTGCCATATTGATATTCCTCCCATATTGATGAGGGAACATCACGATTCCCTCGAGTAAATGATACCGGCCGAAATTTAGCCTCGTATATTCTACATGATAAGTACCTGTTTGGCAAGGGTTTCCGGCGAAAAAAGTTGCCTTCTCCTCCTATTTTTCCCGCGCCGCCGCCTTCCATGGCCGTTGTAAGGCGTGGAGCACCTTGTTCCACGCGCCTTTCGCGCCGCCGCGGGGCTCCACCATCAGCGCCAGTATGCCGCTGCGGTTGGCGCCCAGCATGTCCGTCAGCAGCTTATCGCCCAGCATGGCCGTCTCCTTGGGCGTCACGCCGCAGCGGGCCATGGCCCTACGGAACCCTACGGTTCGTGGCTTTTTGGCGTGTCCCTCGTAGGTGATACCCAACTCGCGGCAGAACTGCTCCACTCTGGCAGGACTGCGGTTGTTAGACAGGATCATCACCTCTACCCCCGCCTGACGCATCTGGCCGATCCAGCGGCGTACCGTCTCGTCCGGCTCCCGCTGAGACTTGGGCGCCAGGGTGTAGTCCAGGTCGCACAGCAGCAGCCGGATGCCCCGTCGGGCCAGCTCCTGCCCCTCTATCTGCTCGTAGCCGTCGAATACCCGATCCGGCCGCAGGGAAAATCGCATAGGCTGCCGCCTCCTCTCATACATATAGTGTACCATCCGTCCGCCGGAAATACAAGGGGGTGTTCCGCATGCAGCTGTATCTGGCCGCGGCACCGTGCTGTCTGGGTAACGCGGCCCGCTGGGGCCTGCCGCTCCTGCACGCCGCCTATGGCGTGGAGGAGGGCCGCCTGACATCGCTGACGCTGCCCGCCCACGTGCAGGGTGGGCTCCTGCTGCTGACAGGGCCGGAAAACCCCGCTGTACCGCAGCCGGACACGCTGGCCCGGGACATCCTGCGGGAGTGTCTGCGCCGCCGCTATACCGGCGTGGTCATAGAGCCGCAGCTGCCTGCCGCGGCGCTGTCCGCCCTGGCGGAGCTGTGCCGCCGGTATGGCCGCGCCCTGTACGTTGCGGAGCCCTGCGGCCATATGGTCCCCGATGCCCGCGTGGTGGTGAGCACCGCCCTGTCCGGCGGGACGCTGCGCCAGCGGCTGAGGGACGCCTGCCGCCGCTTTGGGGCCCGGCGTCTGGCACTGGATCTGGCCTGCGTGCGGATGGACTTCTCCCTCCCCGCGCCCTACGGCACCGGTACGGCCCTGACACCGCAGCAGCTGACAGAGCTGCGGGGCCGCCGCACCGTATTCTTCTCGCCGGAGCTGTGCGCCCGCTACTTCACCTACGAACAGAGCGGCATGACCCACTTCGTACTGTTCGACGATGCCGACACTCTGCACCGCAAGATAGCGCTGGGCACGGAGTTGGGCATCCCTGCCGGCTTTCTGGCCCTGCCGGAAGCGATGGAGGCGCTTCCGCGGCTGCTGGGCAAAGGATAAGAGCCCGAGGGAATCACCCTCGGGCTCTTTCAGGATCAATAATAACGCTTATTGCGGTTCTTGCGCGCGGCCTCGGACTTCTTGCGGCGCTTGACACTGGGGCTTTCATAGCACTCTCTCTTACGCACCTCGGCCAGAACGCCTGCCTTGGCGCAGCTTCTCTTGAAACGCTTCAGAGCGCTGTCCAGGGACTCGCCTTCCTTGACGTGAACTTCAGACATCTATATTTCCCTCCCTCCGATGCACCCGGCTCGATCCTGGGTGCTCTTTAAGAGCCATTCGCATGACTAACGGGTGTATTATACCGGTGAAACGCCGCCTTGTCAAGCAGTTTTCCGCAAAAAGTGCATTTTTACTTGGCAGGCTTGACGATCAGGTTCACCAGCTTGTTCTTGACATGAATGGTCTTGACCACAGACATGCCCTCCACGGCCTTCTTCACCTTATCGGTGTCCATGGCGGCGGCCACCACGGCGGCCTCATCGCTGTCCATTGGAACAGTGACGGTGCCCTTCAGCTTGCCGTTGACCTGCACGGCCATCTCCACGTGGGAATCCACGGTCTTGGCCTCGTCATGGGTGGGCCAGGGCATCTGCATGGCCATCTTGCCGTACTTGGCGGCAAAGCCCATGTTCTCCCACATCTCCTCCACCATATGGGGGGCGAAGGGGCTCAGCAGCAGGCACAGCATCTCCACATCGCCCTTGGAGCAGCCGTTGGCGTAGAGCTCGTTGACCATGGTCATCATGGCGGCGATGGCGGTGTTCATCTTCAGCTCATCGATGTCCTGCGTCACCTTCTTGATGGTCTTGTGAACGATGGACTCGTTCTTGGCGGAGATGGTCTCCTCGGCGGTGGCAATGTCCTGCAGGTTGAAGCAGCGGTCCAGGAAGCGCTTGGAGCCCTTGACGGCCTCGTTGCTCCAGGTGACGGCCTTCTCGAAGTCGCCGATGAACATGATGTGCAGGCGCATGGTGTCTGCGCCGTACTGCGCCACGATGTCGTTGGGGTTCACCACGTTGCCGCGGGACTTGGACATCTTCTCACCGCCCTCACCCAGGATCATGCCGTGGCTGGTGCGCTTGGCGTAGGGCTCCTTGGTGGGCACCACGCCGATGTCGTACAGGAACTTATGCCAGAAGCGGGAGTACAGCAGGTGCAGCGTGGTGTGCTCCATGCCGCCGTTGTACCAGTCCACAGGGGACCAGTAGTCCAGTGCTTCCTTGCTGGCCAGAGCCTTGTCGTTGTGGGGGTCCATATACCGCAGGAAGTACCAGCTGGAGCCGGCCCACTGGGGCATGGTGTCCGTCTCACGCTTGGCGGGGCCGCCGCAGCAGGGGCAGGTGGTGTTCACCCAGTCGGTCATCTTGGAGATGGGGGACTCGCCGTCATCGGTGGGCTCATAGCTCTCCACCTCGGGCAGCAGCAGGGGCAGCTGATCCTCGGGCAGGGGCTGCCAGCCGCACTTCTCGCACAGGACCATGGGGATGGGCTCGCCCCAGTAGCGCTGACGGGAGAACACCCAGTCGCGCAGCTTGTAGTTCACCTTAGAGTGGCCGATCTTCTGCTCCTCCAGCCACTTGGTGATGACGGGGATGGCCTCCTTCACGGTCAGGCCGTTGAGGAAGTCGGAGTTGACCAGGATGCCGGTGTCATCCTTGGCGGTAAAGGCGGCCTTCTGCACGTCCTCGCCGCCGGCGACCACCTCGATGATCTCGCAGCCGAACTTCTTGGCGAACTCCCAGTCGCGGTCATCGTGGGCGGGCACGGCCATGATGGCGCCGGTGCCATAGGTGGACAGGACATAGTCAGAGATGAAGATGGGGATCTCCTTGCCGTTGACGGGGTTGATGCCCTTCACGCCGGAGAGCTCCACGCCGGTCTTCTCTTTATTCAGCTCGGTGCGCTCCAGGTCGGACTTGGAGGCGGCCACCTTCTGATAGGCCACGACCTCGTCGGCGTTGGCCAGCTTGCCCGCGTCCAGCCACTGCTTCACCAGGGCGTGCTCGGGAGAGAGGACCATATAGGTGGCGCCGAACAGGGTGTCGGGTCGGGTGGTGTAGACCACGATGTCCTCGCCGGTGGTGGCCTTGAAGGTCACCTCGGCACCGGTGGAGCGTCCGATCCAGTTCTTCTGCTGGATCTTCACCCGCTCGATATAATCCAGGTCGTCCAGGTCATCGATGAGCCGCTGGGCATAGGCGGTGATCTTCAGCATCCACTGGCTCTTCTCCTTGCGGATGACGGGGGAGCCGCAGCGCTCGCACACGCCCTCCACCACCTCTTCGTTGGCCAGGACGCACTTGCAGCTGGTACACCAGTTCACGGGCATGGTGGTCTTATAGGCCAGGCCGTGCTTATAGAGCTGGAGGAAGATCCACTGGGTCCACTTGTAATAGCTGGGGTCGGTGGTGTTGACCACACGGTCCCAGTCGAAGGAGTAGCCCAGCATGTGCAGCTGCTTGGAGAAGTTGGCGATGTTGTCGTGGGTCACTTTTGCGGGGTGGATGTGGTTCTTGATGGCGAAGTTCTCCGTGGGCAGGCCGAAGGCATCGAAGCCGATGGGGAACAGCACGTTATAGCCGTCCATGCGGCGCTTGCGGGCCACCACGTCCATGGCGGTGTAGGGCCGGGCGTGGCCCACATGCAGGCCGTTGCCGGAGGGATAGGGGAACTCTACCAGGCCATAGAACTTGGGCTTGTCCTGTTCTCCGGTCTGGCAGGCGAAGGTCTTCTCGTCCTTCCACTTGGTCTGCCACTTCTTTTCAATGGCGGTAAAATCATACTTCAAAGTCGATCACGCTTTCCTATATACTCTGCCGGAGGCCGGCTTGTGCTGAAAATAATTCCATAATATTATACCGGAATGACGGAATGATTGCAAGGGTGCGCCCAAGAAAAATGGAGGGAAAACGGGGAGAAAAAGCCGGAATTTCCGGCAAGATCGCAAGAGGCGGAAAATATTCCAGGCCCGGACTGGTCAAGCGGGGGAAAATCAGCTATAATAACTTGAAACAAAAGACGGATTGCCGCGTCGCCCCGCTGGGGCTCCTCGCAATGACGGGGAGGACGCAGGCTGCCTGATCGAAGAGGGAGAGAGGATCATGGACCATCAGATTTTGATCGACGCGGAGGGCGCTGTGCCCCAGGGCCTGGAGGAGGGCCTGCGGCGGGTCATCACCGCGGCCCTGGCGGCGGAGGGGGTGGCCCTGCCCTGCGAGATCAGCGTGCTGCTCACCGACGACGCGGGTATCCGCCAGATCAACGCCGACATGCGGGACATTGACCGGGCCACCGACGTGCTGTCCTTCCCCATGTTCGAGCTGACCCCGGGAGAGCCTCCCGAGGACGAGGAGGACCTGGACCCGGAGACGGGGCTGTGTCCCCTGGGGGATATGTGCATCTCCCTGGAGCGGGCGGCGGCCCAGGCCCAGGAGTATGGCCACAGCCTGGAGCGGGAGGTGAGCTATCTGGCGGTCCACTCGGTGCTCCACCTGCTGGGCTATGACCACCTGGACGAGGGCCCCATGAAGCGCCAGATGCGCGCCCGGGAGGAGGCCATTCTGAACGGCCTGGGCATCCGCCGGGAGGAGTGACCCGAAGGGGGGACGGATCGCCGCGTCGGGCTGCGCCCTCCTCGCGATGACAAGCGAGTAAGATATACGGAGAACGAGAAGCTAAGAAAGTAGAGGAAACATATATGGCAGAGATCAAGAAATCGGGCATCATCACCATCTGTGGCCGACCCAACGTGGGCAAGTCCACCCTGACCAACGCCCTGGTGGGGGAGAAGGTGGCTATCGTCACCAATAAGCCCCAGACCACCCGCAACCGCATCTGCGGCGTGCGCACCCGGGGAGAGAGCCAGTTCGTCTTTGTGGACACCCCCGGCCTGCACAAGGCCCGCACCCGCCTGGGGGACTATATGGTCAACGTGGTGAAGGAGAGCGTGGCTGACGTGGACGCGGTGATGCTGCTGGTGGAACCTATCCCCAACGTGGGCGCGCCGGAGGAACAGCTTATCGCCCGCATCAAGACCCTGCGCTGCCCCGCCGTGCTGGTCATCAACAAGGTGGACACCCTGGACAAGAAGGAGAAGCTGCTGGAGGTCATCCAGACCTATGAGCAGGCCCACCAGTTCCAGGCTGTGGTGCCCATCTCCGCCAAGACCGGCGAGGGCGTGGACGAGCTGCTGGACGTGCTGGAGGGCTATCTGCCCCAGGGTCCCCAGCTGTTCCCGGAGGACATGACCTCTGACCAGCCGGAGCGGCAGATGATGGCGGAGATTTTAAGAGAGAAGCTGCTGCTGTGCCTGGACAAGGAGATCCCCCACGGCACCGCCGTGGAGATCACCCGCTTTGCCGAGCGGGACGACGAGGTGGTAGAGGTGGAGGCCACCATCTATTGCGAGAAGAACAGCCACAAGGGCATCATCATCGGCAAGGGCGGCAGTATGCTGAAAAAGGTGTCCACCCTGGCCCGGCAGGACATGGAGCGCTTTATGGGCACCAAGGTCTATCTCCAGACCTGGGTGAAGGTGAAGGAGAACTGGCGGGACAACCCGGCGGCCATCCAGAACTTCGGCTATAAGGGCGACAAGGCATAAGCTGCCGATGAGAGGGGGCTTGGGCCTTGAAAACCGTGACCCGGGCGCTTGTGGTGCGCTCGGTGGACTATAAAGACTCAGACAAAATTCTTACCCTGCTCACCCCGGACATGGGAAAGTTGTCCGCCGGAGCCAGGGGCTGCCGGAAGAAGGGCAGCGCCATCGCCGCCGCCTGCCAGCTGCTGTGCTGGTCCGAGCTGGTGCTGTCTGACCGGGGCGGCAAATGGTCGGTCTCTGAGGCATCTACTCTGCGGGAGTTTTTGGGAGTGCGCCGGGACCTGGACAAGCTGGCCCTGGCCTGCTACTTTGCCGAGATGGCCGAGGTGCTGTCGGTGGAGGGGATGCCCAGCCCGGGACTGCTGTCCCTGACGCTGAACAGCCTCCACGCATTGGAATGTCTGGATCGGCCCCCGGAGCAGATCAAGGCGGTGTTCGAGTTGAAGGCCATGTGTCTGGCGGGGTACGAGCCGCTTATCGAGGGCTGCGCCCTGTGCGGGGAGGAGAATCCAGAACAGGCGTGGTTCCATTTGCGGGAGGGCGTGCTCTGCTGCGCCCGCTGCCGGGAGAGCGGCGACGGCTGGGTCCCCCTGACGCCGGGGATACTGGCCGCCATGCGCCACGTGGTCTACGGCGACGACAAGCGCCTGTTCTCCTTCCGCCTGGGGGGCGAGGACCTGGGCGCCCTGTCCCGCCTGACCGAGGACTACGTCCAGACCCAACTGGAGCGGGGCTTCGGAACGCTGGATTTTTATCATCAGATGAGGATATAAGAAACTCCCCTGGCCAAAACCAGGGGAGTTTCGCTTATAAAAATCAGATGCCTTCCAGCTGCTCGACGGTGGGAAAGGCGGCGTAGACGCCCACTTTTTCCATGCAGAGCATCGCGGCCCGGTGGGCCTTGATGGCTGCGGCCTGGATGCTCTTGCCCTTTACCAGCTCGGCGCCGAATACGCCGGTGAAGAAGGGGGTGGCGCCGGAGTAGTCCACGATCTGATAGGAGGCCCCCTGGTCCAGGGTGCGCAGAATGCCGTCCTGGGCGATGAGGACGCCGTTGCCGTCCATGTGGACGATGACGGCCTTGCGGACCCGGCCGCCAAACGTGCTGGCGGCGATGCGCGCCGTCTTTGAATTTTCCTCCTTCAGACCGCACAGTCCCGCGGCCTGGGACATGTTCAGCACCAGATAGTCCACCTTTTCCCACAGGTGGTCTGGAATGTCGGCATAGGCCGTGGGATTGACCAGGACGGGGGTGTGACACCGGTCTGCCAGCTCGATCATGTGGGTGGCCACGTCCATGGCAGCTGGACCCATGTGGATGATCACCAGCTTGGCCTGCTCCACCGCGCTGAGACACTGGTCGATGTCTTCGTTGGTCAGCTGAAAATTCGCCCCCAGAAAGTCGATGAAGACGTTGTCCAGGCCAGCCTCCTCAATGATGGTGGCCAGGCCGCTGTGGGCGTTGCCAGTCTGGGTCAAAAAGTCGCAGTTGACGTGCTCTGCCTGAAGGGTGCTGATGATCTGCTGACCGAAGGCGTCGCTGCCCACGCGGCCAATGGCGGCGGCAGGGACGCCGCAGCGCACGGCGGCGATGGCCTGGGAGCATCCGTGGCCGCCGGCGCTGATGGAGATCTGCTTGCCCATCTTTTTCTTACCCACCCGCTCGGGCCCCAGCTCCATGACAAAGTCTACATTTAAGACGCCAAGGGACAGGATCTGCGGCGTTTCATACTCTAGCATGGGTGGACCCCCTTGGAATCAGTTTTAGATCCAGCGTCCCGTTGGGATGGAGCTGGCCGCCCTTTTGGGCGCTGATCTGGTTCAGCAGTTCCATCGTCCCGATCATGCCGATCTGATAGCTGGACGGCCCGATGACAGACAGCTGGGGGGTGGTCAGGCAGGCCAGCTCCGTGTTTTCAAAGCTCATCACCGACACCTGCTCCGGCACGGCCAGCCCCCGGGCCCGAAGGGCGGAGAGTACCCCAGCCGCCTGAAGATTGCTTTGGGTTAGGACGCAGTCCGCCGCCGGGGCCGACGGATCTAAAACCTTGTCCAGCTCACGGGCGGCGTCCTCGATGGAGCGGCTGGAGAAGCACAGCCGGCAGGAGCCGCCGTTCGTCTCCGCCACCGACTGAATGCCCGCCCAATATTCTCCGTCTAAATGCTTGGGACCGTCGCACAGGTAAATGAAATTCCGGCAGCCGGTCTCCCAGAGATAGGCGGCGGCCTGGGCCCCGATGGTCCGGCGGTCAATGGAGAGAGCGGTCATGTTCTTTTTCTCGCCCACGAGCCGGTTCCCGGAGAGAAACAGCATGGGGGCCTCGGTGAGGTAGGACGACCAGCCCTCGGGAACGGTGGGGTGGGCGGTGTACATCAAAACGCCGGAGGGATTGAGAGAGCGTACTTTGGCCAGGCATTCCTGCTCCAGCTCCAGACTGCCCTCGGTGGCCGCAGACAGCATCAGGTAACCATAGGAAAACAGAACGTCTGAAATGGCCTGGTGCATTTGGGCAAAATAGGGGTCGCTCAGGCTGGGAAGCAGCACGTATACGGCGTTGAGCCCGTCCTGACGCAGACTCTTGGCCAATAAATTTGAGGAGTATCCCAGCTTTTCCACGGCTGCCATGACCTTCAGTCTGGACCCTTCCGCCACCTTCTCCGGGTCGTTCAGCACCCGTGACACCGTTGCGATACTGACGCCGGCCAGTTCAGCCACATCCTTTAACGTCGCCGCCATATGTCTCCCCCTCATAATCGTGAATTTACAACTCAATATAAATCATCATATCATCAAAAGTTCTATGCGTCAATTGAAATCGTTTTCTTTATCCAAGAAAACAAAGAATGCTGTGTCCATCATGTTTGTTTGACAAAAAGCCCGGCCTGTGCGATCTCTGCACAGGCCGGGCCTGAAAATTTTATCGGATGAAATTAAGTGTGCTCCATTTTCTCCCCCTCCGGCATGGGCAGCTTGGCGGGGTCCAGGCCCATGGCGTACAGGATCACGTCGGCGCAGTGGTCCACGCCGATGGCGGCGCTGTCCAGGGACAGGTGATAGTTCTGGGACACGCCCCAGTCCCGGCCCGTGTAGTGCTTATAGTTCACCCGGCGCTTCTTGTCCTTGTCCTGGAGGCGTTGCTCCGGGCTGCGCTCCGACTCGCCGTACAGGCGGACGATGCGGTCTGCCCTGTAGGCCATGGGGGCGTGGACGAAGACGTTGAAGACGTCCTCCCGCTCCCGCAGGATATAGTCGGCGCAGCGGCCCACGATGACGCAACCGCCTTCCTCCGCCAGCTTCAGGATGACCTCCCGCTGCATACACCACAGAAAGTCAGAGGCGGACATGCCGTTCATCACCCCGGGCATCCCCTGTCCCGCCAGAGCATAGGACAGCAGGCTCTTGCCCACGGAGAACTCGCCCCGCTCCTCGATGAACCGGGGGTCAAAGCCGGTCTTTTCCGCCACGGCCTTGACCAGTTCCTTGTCGTAATATTTCCAGCCCAGGCGCTTGGCCAGGGCCTTGCCCACGCTGCGTCCGCCGCTGCCAAACTCACGGCTGACGGTGATGATCCGTTTTTCCATAAGAGTTCCTCCTTCGTCCGGCCCGTGCCCCGTCCCAAAGGGTCCACGGGTGGGCGGCCATTGTTTCCAAGACGATTATACCACAGATTCAGAAAAAAGGTAATGCTTTTCTGCGTCAAAAAAACGCGCGGACCCCAAACTGAGGCCCGCGCGTTTGATATATGTGGGTTTATCTGCCTTCCACGTCGCCCAGCAGATCCACGATCTGCGCCCCGGCGGGGGGCTGGGTGTTGGGCTTCTGGCTGGTGGCCTGATAGGCGCCGTCCATGGTCATGGTCAGCTTGACCAGGCTGCCCTCGCCGTCGTCCACGGTGAAGGCCATGTTGGCGTTCAGGGTCTTATCCTTCATGCCCACGGTCATGGTCATGCTGCCCATATCATCCATGTCGGCCTTCATGTCCACGGCATAGCCGACGACTTTATTGCCGCTGTAGTTCAGGGTGAACTTCACGGTGGCCCCGTCCTCGGTCATGGTGCTCACATAGTCAGAGCCGGACTTTTTGAAGGAGCTGTCGGCCAGCATGTCGTTCAACTGGCGGAGCGTGTCGGCGGTGGTGCCGTTCACGCTGGTGACGGGGGCGTTCTTCAGGATGTCGGCCAGGGTCTGCTGGAAGCCCTGGTCGGCGCTGGCGGCGCTCAGCTGCATCAGGGTATCATAACTCATGCCGGTGGTGTCGCTCATCTGGTCAAACATGCTCTTCAGGTCCATCTTATACCAGGTCTGGTCGGGGATACCGGTCAGGTTGCTGAGCCCGGTCATGTTCACATAGAACAGGCCGCTGGTCACATCGCCCCGCAGCTCCACATCCAGGCTCAGGGGCAGCTTGACGCCGGTGTCGCCCAGGATGGCCTGGGTCACGTCCTGGCCGTTGATGGCGATCTTGGCGTCGGCGGTCATGCCCGTCTTGAACTGCACGGCGCTCTGGCCCTGCTGAATCATGGTATAGTCGCCCTTCAGGGTGGCGTCCACGTTCATGGGGCCGATGTCCGCGTCCTCAGAGTCCACGTCCAGCACGGCATTATAGCTGCCGGTGACCTTCTGGTCCTGCTGGGTAAAGGTCTTGGCATAGGCCATATACTCGTCCATGCGCTGATAGGTGGCCTGGTTGTCAGCCAGGATGGCGTCCACATCGTCGATGATGACGGCCTTCTGGCCGGCGTCCCAGCCCACCTTATAGCCCAGGGCGTCGGCCACCAGGCCGAAGGGGATATAGGTGCGGTTGGTGGCGGGGTCGATGTAGGGAGCGATCTCGCTGGTGAAGTCGCGGGACACCTGGGTGGCGCCCGTCATGGGGGCGGCGGTGGTGTCGCCCTCATACTGGACGCTGAAGGTATTGGAGCCAATGGTCAGCCGCACGGTCACGTCGCCCTGGCGGGGTTCGCCGCCGTTGAAGGGGGTATAGGTGACATCGGGCTTTGTGGCAGTGACGGTGCGGGTGGCAGCATCCCAGGTCATGTCGCTTTCAGAAAAGCCCAGCTGTTGGAATACGGCCACAAAGGGCAGACAGGACCGGCTGTTCCTGATCTGGGGCACCGCGTCGGTGAAGGTGACATACTGATCGTTGGCCAGCACATAGAAGTCCCCCTGCTTGGCGGGGACGGGGGCGTCCGCCTTCACGGCGAAGGTGGGGACGCAGACGGCGGCGGTCATCACCGCCGCACACAGGGCGGTGCGGAACACGTTTTTCATTCCAGACACTCCTCTTCTTCATAAAATTTAAGATTTACAGGCATTTTTCATACAAAACACTGCCTGATAGGGCCATTCTATCATAGTTGTGGAAAAAGTCAATGGGCTTCGGTCTCTTTCCAATGATAGTTGGGAAAATACTCCGAAACAAAATCCACATCCTCCACCTGAAAGCTCTTCCCATCCAGCCCGGCCAGGGGTCCGGCGTCGGTGGTAAAGTGGAACTCCAGGCGATAGGAGTAGAGGGCCTGGCCGTGGCGGCCATACTTTTTGTTCTCCCGCTCCCGGCCATATTTGCCGTCCCCGATGAGGGGGTGTCCGGCGTGGGCGAACTGGGCGCGGATCTGGTGGGTCCGCCCGGTGATCAGGTCGCACTCCACCAGGGACAGGCCGTGCTCTGATGCCAGGGTGCGGTAGAGGGTCACCGCCGTCTTGGCTCCCGGCTGGGGCCGGTCCGTCACATAGACCTGCTTTTTCACCTCGTCTTTAAAGAGAAAACCCTCCAGCTTTCCCTTTGGGGGACTCATGCGCCCCTGGACCACGCACAGGTAATATTTGTTCAGCTCCCGGTCCTTGATCTTCTGGTTCATCACCCGCAGGGCCTCCGCCGTCTTGGCGGCGATGACGATGCCGCCGGTGTTCCGGTCAATGCGGTTGCACAGGGCGGGGGCGAAGGCGTGCTCCTGGTAAGGGCTCCACTCCTTTTTCTGATAGAGGTAGGCCTGGATGTGGGTGATGAGGGTGTTGACCCGCTCCCCCTCGTCGGGGTGGACCACCAGACCGGGGCGCTTGTCCAGCAGCATGATCTGGTCGTCTTCATATAAAATGTTCAGCTTGGGCTGATACAGAGAGAGAAAGGCGTTTTCCGGGGTGGGGCGGTCAAAGAACTCGTCGTTGATATACAGCTGGAGCTGGTCGCCTACGTTCAGCCGCACGTCCCGCTTAGAGCCCTTGCCGTTCACCTTCACCCGCTTCAGGCGGATATACTTCTGGGCCAGGGGGGCGGGCAGCAGGGGCAATGTCTTGGCCAGCCAGCGGTCCAGCCGCTGCCCGGCGTCGTTTTTCTGGATGGTAAACTCTTTCATGGCTGTGGTGCTCCTTCTTAGTCCGGCGGTCTATGCTCGTCGGTCCTGTCTGGTAATTCCACCATAAAACCGTTGTTTTGTCAACCGGAACCCAGGCTGTCCGCCCCTGTTTTCCCGCTTGTTTCAAACTCGAAAAAATTTTTTCAAAAAAAGTTTGACATTCCGCGCCACTTTCTTTATAATACGTTGCGTACCATTATGCGAGTACGGGTGAGACCCGGGGAGGAAAACCATGCGTCTGGATCTGAGAAATGTCATCCATATTCCCGACGCAAAGGCGCCTTTCCAGCTTCAGGTGGATCTCTCTGACCTGGAGTTTTACGGGCGGAAGCCCATCGTCCGGCCTGTTCAGGCCCAGGGCTGCGTGACCAACCACGCGGGCGCTCTGGTTCTGGAGGGGACGGCCCGCTCTGAACTGGACCTGGTCTGTGACCGCTGCGGAAAGCCCTTTACCCGGGAAAAAGTGGTGGAGCTGAACAGTCTGGTGGCCCAGGAGCTGGAGGATGAAGAAAACGACGACATCCTTCTGCTGGACGGCACAGAGCTGGACCTGGACGAGCTGGTGACCGAAGCCTTTGTGCTTGCGATGGATACCAAAAACCTTTGCTCAGACGACTGCAAAGGGCTGTGTGCCGGCTGCGGGGTAAATCTTAATGAGGAGCCCTGTCGGTGCAAACCTGAAGTAGATCCAAGATTGGCGGCCCTGGCGCAGCTGTTGGATAACAAAACTGAGTGAGTAGTCGAAGTGCCTTGATTGGCACGCAAACCGAAGGAGGTGTCACCCATGGCGGTTCCTAAGAGAAAAGTGTCCAAGGCCCGGCGCGATAAGCGGCGCAGCTCCGTTTGGAAGCTGGAGACTCCCGGTATCGTGACTTGTCCCAAGTGCGGGGCTTACCGGCTGCCTCACCGGATGTGCAAAAATTGCCTGACCTACAACGGTCACACGTTTGGCAAGGTCGAGGCCCAGGCCCAGCAGTAATTTACTGTGTATGACAAAAAAACCGCAGCGGAGTTTCCGCTGCGGTTTTTTTGCGCCTGTTTTTCCCGCAGTGATCTTCTTTTATCCAAAGCCCGGTCTGTTTTACAGGACAGACCGGGCTTTTTTGCGAACATACCGCCGGTTTTACAGGGCAAATCTTGTCATTGTGCCCAATTTATCGTCTTTGAAATCGTGCAAAAAGTTGATTATACCAATATGGTGTTGACAATCTAGTCAATTTTTGATATTGTTTCACTAACAAAGAAAACGCTTACATTACATGAAAAATCTTTGTATTGAAAATTTGAACGATTGCTATGAGGTGGTAAAATGTCTACGTTTGATAAGTTCAACTTGAAGGGCAAGGTGGCCATTGTCACCGGCGCGACCCGCGGCCTGGGCCAGGGGATCGCCATCGGCCTGGCGGAGGCTGGCGCCGACATCGTCTGCGTGGGCCGCTCTGACGACAGCGAGACCCGGGAGAAGATCGAGGCCCTGGGCCGCCAGTACCTGAACATTCGAATGAGCGTGAGCGAGGAGAACGCCCCGGAAGAGATCGTGAAGCAGACGGTAGAGCGCTTCGGAAAGCTGGACATTCTGGTCAATGCCGCCGGGATCACCCGCCGGGTGATGGCCATCGACATTGACCGCAAGGACTGGCAGGATGTGCTGGACGTGAATCTGACCGCACTGTTCTTCATGTGTCAGGCGGCGGCCCGCCAGTTCATCAAGCAGGGCGGCGGCGGAAAGATCATCAACATCGGGTCCATGACCTCCTATCAGGGTGGCATCAAGGTCATCCCTTACACGGCCAGCAAGGCCGCCGTGCGGAACATCACCATGCATATGTGCAACGAGTGGGCCGCCAAGTACAACATCCACGTCAACTGCATCGCCCCCGGCTATATGGTCACGAATATGACCGCCCCCATGCGTTCGGAACCCTCCCGCATGGCCGAGACCAACACCCGCATCCCCATGGAGCGGTGGGGCGTGCCCGAGGACCTGGCCGGTGCGGCCATCTTCCTGGCCTCTGATGCCTCTGACTATGTAAATGGATTTACGATTGCGGTGGACGGCGGCTTTTTGGCCAAATCCTGAGCGGCAGCAACGAAAGTGAGTTTGAGCATATGGAAAAAAAGTATCGTGTCGGTCTGATTGGCGTGGGCTCCATCGCCCACATCGCCCATCTGCCCATTCTGGCCGCCCGCACGGACGTGGAGATGGTGGGCGCATTTGCCGAGCACATCGAAAGCGTGCAGCGCACCCAGAAGAGCTATGCCATCCAAAACGCCGTGCATAACATGGACGAGCTGCTGAATTTGGGTCTGGACTGTGCTTTCGTCCTGTCCCCCAAAACGGTCCATGCCGAACAGGTAGTCCGCCTGTTGGAGGCCGGTGTGGATGTCTTCTGTGAAAAGCCCATGGGCATGACCTTGAAAGAGGCCTACAGCATGGCGGACGCCGCCGCCCGCACCGGGAAAAAGCTGATGATCGCCTTCAATCGCCGCTATGCCCCGGTCTACCGCAAGGCCAAGGAGGTCTATGGCCAGATGTCCCCTGACGTGCTGATCGCCCAGAAGAACCGCCCCGCCAGCGAATATCGGGCCACACTGGAAAACGCCATCCACATGGTGGACATCCTGCGTTATTTCTGCGGCGAGTGCGTCAAGGTGGATGCGTGTTCCAAATTTACCGATCCCCTCTACGAGACGCTGACCACCGCCCAGCTCCAGTTTGAAAACGGCTCCGTGGCCATGCTGGTGGCGGACCGGGCCTCCGGCCAGTGGGTGGAGACCCTGGAGATGCACGGCCACAACAAGAGCGTGCTGGTCAACTGCCCCGACACCATCACCGTCACCGACAACGAGCAGTCCCACACCACCTCTATGACCCCCCTGGCCTATGGTTGGGCCAAGGTGGTGGACAAGATGGGCTTTACCCAGGAGGTGGACCACTTCTTTGACTGCCTGAAAAACGATCAGCAGCCCCTGACCAGCGGCGCCGACGCCTATAAGACCCAGGAGCTGATGCACCGCATTCTGACCACTGCCGGGCTGCCCGGCCTGGAATGAGGTGATCTGAATTGTTCCAAATCGCGGGGCACACCATGGGCACCCCGGAGTACACCCTGCCGGAGGCGCTGGAGCTGTTCCACAAGCTCGGCCTGGACGGGGCTGAGATCGTGGTACAGGACGGATACCGCTGCGGCATCCCCCAGGATGCGGACTCCGATGAGCTGAAACGGCTGCGGGAGCTGGCGGACCGCCTGGGACTGCGCATCATCGCCCTGACCCCCTACTACTCCAAATTTAACGACCTGGACCCGACTGTGCGGGAGGGGGAGATCCAGGGCATCTGCAAGGTCATCGGGTATGCCGAGATCCTGGGCGCGAAGTACATCAGGATCTACGCCGGGAACTACGCTCAGACGGACACCGACCCAGACGGGGCAAAGCGGGCCAACCTGGTGCGGAGTATGCGCCGTCTGGGGGATGCGGCCCAAAAGGCCAACGTCAAGCTGGTCATGGAGAACCACTTCAACACCATGACGGTGTCCGCCGCCGACAGCATTTCCATTGCCCGGGAGATTGACCACCCGGCGGTGGGTATCCTGTATGACCAGGCCAACCTGACCTTTACGGAAAACGAACCCTGGGAGGAGGCCCTGCCCCTCCAGTTTTCAAAAATTTATCACACCCACGTAAAGGATCTGGTGTTTCGGGCCGGAAACACGGGCTTTACCTCCTCCGATGTGTCCCACCCAAAAGAGGAGGAGCGGAACGTCATCACCCGGATCGTGGGGGAGGGAATCGTCCCATGGCCCGCCATCCTTCAGGCTATGAAGGACCGGGGCTATGACGGATGGCTGTCGCTGGAATACGAGCGGAGATGGCACCCCCAGGATATCCCGGACGCGGCCATCGGCATGAAGCAGTCTGCGGCGTATCTTCGGGCATGCATCGAAAAGCTGACTTGAGTGAAAAGGTCCAGAGATCTGGATCAAATTTTAAGGAGGAAAGAATGATGAAAACGATGAAAAAGGCAATGGCTCTGGCCCTGTCGGCCATGATGCTGGTGGCGGCTCTCACAGGCTGCGGCAGCAGCAAGACCCCCGCCGCTTCCGGCTCCGGCTCCGGTTCTCAGGCCGGTTCCAGCGCTGCGGAGCTGGACTATCCCAAGCAGAACATCAACGTAGTGGTGCAATACTCCGCCGGCGGCGGCACTGACCTGTCCGTCCGCGGCGTGCTGGACGGTGTGAAGGACGTGCCCGTGAACTTCTCCGTGTCCAATGTCACCGGCAACGGCGGTCTGATCGGCCTGACCCAGGTGGCCAACTCCAAGGCCGACGGCTATACCCTGGGCGTGGTGAACACCGACTTTATCATCAACATGGTCCTGGGCAACACCGACATGACCCTGGATACCTTCTCTCCCCTGGCCTGCGCTCTGCGGGACCCCTTCGTGCTGATCATCGGCAATAATGAGAACTACTCCACCCTGGAGGAGTTTGTGGACTATGCCAAGGCCCACCCCGGCGAGATCGTTGTGGGCGAGACCGGCACCGGCGCAGCGCCCACCCTGGCCATCACCGCCATGGAGAACGCCCTGGGCATCGACGTGTCCAACGTGACCTATGAGGGCAGCGCCGACTGCGTCACCGCCGTTGTGGGCGGCCACATCGACGCCACCTTTGCCCAGGCCTGCAACGCTACCGCTCAGGTGGCCGCCGGTAACGCCAAGATCATCGGTGTGCTGGCCAATGACCGCCTGGAGGCCTTCCCCGACGTCCCCACCTTTGCGGAGATCTATCCCGACCAGATCGACTTTGAGTTCATGGGCTTCTGTGTGATCTCCTGCCCCGCCGGCGTGGACAGCGCCATTCAGGACTATCTCAGCGAGAAGCTGCGCGCCGGTGTGGACAGCGACAGCTTTGCCCAGACCCTGGACAGCCTGGGGATGCAGACCACCAACATGGACCAGGCGCAGCTGAAGGAGTTTTTGCAGCAGCAGTATGAGCTGTATGACGAGCTGCTGGGCAACCAGTAAAAAGCTGTGAAGCGTCCCGCCATGAATTCTTCGGTCAAGCGTGACCTATGACGTTCTGAAGCGCCGGCGGGCCAAACCTTCCGGCGCTCCAGCTTTTTCTGGCAAAGGAGTTTTTGCTTGTGAGAAAATATAACACCATTCTTTCTATCCTGCTGATCGCGGCCAGTGCCGTGGGCATCCATCTGTCCCTGAACTTTGACGTGCGGGGCGGCAACGTGGGCGACCCCGGCGCGGCGTTCTGGCCCATTATGCTGTGCGGCGGACTGATTCTCTGCTCCGTTATCCTGCTGGTGCAGACGGCCCTGGAGGCCAAGAAGGCCACAGCGCCGGAGGCTCCCCTCATCGACTTTGCTACCGCAGGGGTCCACTGCGTGCTCATCATCTTTGTGATCATGATCGCCTATGCAGTGCTGCTGCACTTCTTCGGCTTTATCCCCGCCACGCTGGTCTTTGTGGCGGCCACCATGCTGGCCATGGGGGAGCGCCGCCCGATGTGGATCCTTTTGACCACGTTGGGGATCACCGGCTTTATCTATGTTTTGTTCGCGCTGGTCATGAATGTTGTCCTGCCCCAGGGCGTGCTGTTTTAAAAGAAGGGGGTCACAAAATATGTTTGCAGCCTTTACACAGAGCCTGGCCCTTGTACTGACGCCCATGGGACTGCTGTCCATTCTGGGCGGCGTGCTGTGCGGTATTTTTGTGGGCGTGATGCCCGGACTGTCCTCCGTTATGGGCATGTCTATTATGCTGCCGGTGGCCCTGTCCCTGAACGGGAACCTGGGCGTGCTGATGATGCTGGGCATTTTCTGCGGAGCCATTTACGGCGGCTCCATCACCGCCATTATGATCAACACCCCGGGCACCGCCAACTCCGCTGCTACCTGCCTGGACGGCTATCCCATGGCCCACAAGTACCACCAGCCCGGGCGGGCCCTGTCCATCTCCACCACCGCCTCCACCTTCGGCGGACTGTTTTCTGCGGTGATGCTGCTGTGGACCTCGCCCATCCTGTCCAGCTTTGCCCTGAAGTTCAGCGCCCAGGAGAGCTTTGCCCTGGCCCTGTTCGGCATCAGCGTGGTGGCCAGCGTGTCCAGCGAGAACGTGCTGAAGGGCGTGATGGGCGCACTGATCGGTCTGCTGCTGGCCACGGTAGGCGTGGACGTGACCACCGGAGCCTATCGCTTTACCTTTGACACGGTCTATCTCACCGGCGGCATCTCCAACATCCCGGTGCTGATCGGTCTGTTCGCCTTCTCCCAGGGCCTGATCAACGTGCAGGAGAGCTTTGGCACCACCCGGGCCAAGGTGAATACCAAGCTGGAGCGGGTGCTGCCCTCTAAGAGCGACCTGGTCGCCATCTTCCCCACACTGATCCGGTCCAGCCTGATCGGCACGCTGATCGGGGCCATCCCCGGCACCGGCGGCGACATCGCCTCCTGGGTGGGGTATAACGAGGCCAAGCGCTGGTCCAAGCACCCGGAGCAGTTCGGCGACGGCGCACCCGACGGCATCGCTGCGCCCGAATCCGCCAACAACGCCATCTCCGGCGGCGCACTGATCCCTTTGCTGTCCCTGGGCATCCCCGGCGACGCCTGCACCGCCATTATGCTGGGCTGTCTGATGATGCTGGGCATCACCCCCGGCCCTCTGCTGATGACCGAGCAGCCCGCCAAGGTGTATATGATCATTGTCGGCCTGTTCTTCGCCAACGCGTTCATGGCCCTGTGCGGCTTTGCCGGTATCCACATCTTCACCAAGATCTCCTCTGTCCCCAGCATCGTGCTCACCCCGCTGATCTTTGTGTTCTGCTTTGTGGGCACCTTCGCCGTGAACCACACCGTGGGCGACATCTATCTCATGATCCTGTGCGGCATCCTGGGCTTCTTCCTCATTAAGATGGAGTTTTCCATCCCGCCCATTATCCTGGGTCTGATCCTGGGCGGTATTCTGGAAAAGAACTTCCGCCGGGCCATGGTGCTGTCGGCGGGGGACTGGACCACCTTCTTCACCCGGCCCATCTCCTGCGTGTTCATCATCATCGCCTTCCTGTCTTTGATCTATCCCTTTGTGCTGGCCCATCTGAAGCAGCGCAAGGCGGCCAAAAAAGGTGAGCAGGCATGAGCGAGATGTGTAAATTCTGCGGCGGGGCAGAACTGCGGCCCGACCTGATTACCGTGGGCGAGATGCCCGGGGGGACGCTGTACCTCCACCGGGACCAGACCCACCCGGGCCGGCTCCTGCTGGCCAGCCGCCGCCATGTGAAGAAGATCACAGATCTGATGCCGGAGGAGTATGCCGCCCTGATGGACAGCGTCTATCAGACGGCCCAGGCCCTGACCGGGCTGTATCAGCCGGATAAGATCAACTATCTGGTCTTTGGCGACACCGGGACCCATCTCCATGTGCATATCGTCCCCAAATATCAGGGGGGAAAGGACTGGGGCAAGGTCTTTTTGACCGACGAGCCCAGCCCCGTCTATTTGACCGAGCCGGAGTATCAAAACAGCGTGGCCGCCCTGCGCCGCCAGCTGGCTCTGGTGTGAGAAAGAAGGACATTTATGGGAAATATTTTGATCACCGCCTCCCACTTTCAGACGCTGTGTCAGGACGCCATCCGGCTTTTGGAGGACAACGGACATCATGTGATCCTGAACGACCACGACATGCCCTATTATTCCTTTGAGGAGCTGGCAGTCTGGGCCCCCGACATCCAGGGGGCTATCATCGGAATGGACCAGTGGAACGAGCAGGTCTTTCAGATCGCGCCGAAGCTGAAAATTTTGGCCCGCTTCGGCGTGGGCGTGGACAACGTCGACCTGGAAGCGGCCAAGCGCCACGGCGTTCAGGTGGTAAACGCCGCCGGACTCAACGCCAACGCGGTGGCGGAGCTGGGCGTGGCCATGATCCTGAACTGTCTGCGCAGCATCCCCCAGCTGAATCAAAAGCTGGACCAGGGAGAGTGGGCCCGGGCCGTGGGAAAAGAGATCCTGGGCAAAACGGTGGGCATCCTGGGCTTTGGCGACATCGGCGGCCGGGTGGCCAAAAAGCTGTCTGGCATGGGGGTGGAACTGCTGGCCTATGACCCCTATCCCAACGAGGCGAAGGCCCGGGACCTGCACGTGACCCTGACGGACATGGACACGGTGCTGGCCAAGAGCGACGTCATCAGCATCCATATGCCCAGCATCCCCGCCACTCGGCACATCATGGACCGGGCCGCCTTTGCCAAGATGAAGCAGGGCGCCTATTTCATCAACACGGCCCGGGGAGCCCTGGTGGACACCCAGGCCCTGATCGACGCCGTGACCGGCGGGCACCTGGCTGGGGCGGCGCTGGACGTGTATGAGCAGGAGCCCCTGCCCATGGACGCCCCCATCCTCCACACCCCCGGCATTCAGTGTACCCCCCACACCGGCGCGGAGACGGTGGAGACCTATCACAACATCAGCATGATGGCCGCCCAGGCAGTCATAGACAGCCTGAACGGGAAAGAACCGAAAAACTGGATCAATCGATAAGGAGCGAGACGAATATGAAAAAAATGAAAGGCGTCATCACCGCGATGACCACCCCCTTTGACGAGCACGACCAGGTGGACGTGAAGGCCCTGGAGGAGCAGGTGGAGTTCCTGATCCAGAAGGGCGTGAATTGCCTGTATCCCTGCGGAACCACGGGCGAGATGTTCAACATGACCCCCGAGGAGCGGGAGCTGGTGGCCGAGACCGTTTTGAAGGCCGCCGCGGGCCGCGTGGACGTGTTTATCCATGTGGGCGCTATGACCCTGAAGGAGACCATCCGCCTGGCCCAGCACGCCGAGAAGATCGGCGTGGACGGCATCGGCGTGGTGACCCCCGGCTTCTTCGGCATCAAGGACAAGGCCATGATCCGCTATTATCAGCAGGTCTCCGCCAGCGTCTCCAAGGACTTCCCCATCTATCTCTATGCCATTCCCCAGTGCGCCACCAACGACCTGAAGCCCGAGCTGGTGGCCGAGCTGCTGAAGACCTGCCCCAACATCGTGGGCATTAAGTACAGCTATGCGGATATGATCCGGCTGAAGGACTATCTGCTGCTGAACGACGGCAACTTCTCCGTCCTGTTCGGCGCGGACCGCCTGTTCCTGCCCGCCCTGGTCATGGGGTGCGAGGGCACCGTGTCCGGTTGCTCCGGCCCCATGCCAGAGCACTTTGTGAACGTGTACAAGGCCTATCTGGCCGGGGATATGAAGACCGCTCTGAAGGAACAGCAGACCGCCAACGAGATCTGCGAGATCATGAAGAGCGGCGCGGACATGGGCATCTTCAAGGCCGTTCTGCAGATGCGCGGCATGACCGGCGGCCACATGCGCGCCCCGCTGATCGACCTGGACGAGGACGAGAAGAAGGCTCTCCACGACCAAATCGCCCCTTACCTCTAATCATATAGAGATGGAATAAAAAGCGGACCAGCCGCCTGATCGATGTGACCGGGCGGCTGGTCTGTTCTGTGCGTTGAGCGTTGTGCTGGATATCCTGCGTCCGAACCTGCCAAAGGGTGCTCAGCTCACCTCAATGGCGTTGACGGGGCAGTCCTCTGCGGCCTGGCGGACCTGGGCCTCCTGCTCGGGGAAAATTTCGTCCCGGGCGGCGGCCACGCCCTCCTCGGTCATGGTGAAAACGCCGGGGCAGACCCCGGTACACAGCCCGCAGCCGATGCAGGCGTCGTTTACGTGGGCAGTCATGTTCCTCGCCTCCTCTCATACCTGGAGAAGAGTATGCCCTGACAGGATGAATGTTATGCGCTAAGGACCGGAAAAGCGGCCCGGAGGGGGAGAAAACAGGCCGGTTTCCTGTTTTTTACGAAAACCGGAGGGGCAGGGTGGAAAACTTTGTGGAATTCTTGTGGATTTGTGCTTGACGGGGGCTTGACAGTCTGTTATAATCTGAAATTGCGGTGATAGGGGGCTTTGCGCCCTTTCCCCAATGAAACGACCCCTGCCTTTGCCGGGGGAGAGGAGGGCACCGAAATGGTATCTGAACTGAGCAGCGTCAACAAGGTCGTGGGCGCCAAGCAGGTCCGCCGCGCGCTGAACGATGGCCGCGCCTGCAAAGTATTCCTGGCCTGCGACGCGGACCCCCGCGTGGTAGAACCCCTGGCCCGGC
>URNZ01000023.1 GCA_900549405.1 uncultured Eubacteriales bacterium
GGCCCATCATGGGGTTGAACTCGTGCAGGGAGGCGATGATGGCCTTGATGTCGGCAACGGACTTGCCCATATCCTTGGCCAGCAGCTCGATGTCGTGCTCCTCGGTGGGAACGAACTCGTGCAGAGGGGGATCCAGGAAACGGATGGTGACGGGGCAGCCCTCCATGGCCTCGTAGATGCCCTCGAAGTCGCCCTGCTGCATGGGCAGCAGCTTGGCCAGAGCCTTCTCGCGCTGCTCCACGGTGTCGGAGCAGATCATCTCGCGGATAGCGGCGATACGGTCGCCCTCGAAGAACATATGCTCGGTACGGCACAGGCCGATGCCCTGCGCGCCCAGCTCACGGGCCTTGGCGGCGTCGTGGGGGGTGTCGGCATTGGTGCGGACCTTCAGGCGGCGGAACTTATCGGCCCAGCCCATGATGCGGCCGAAGTCGCCGCTGACGCTGGCGTCCACGGTGGGCATAGCGCCGTCGTAGATGCTGCCGGTGGAACCGTCCAGGCTCAGCCAGTCGCCCTCGTGATAGGTCTTGCCGGCCAGAGTGAACTGCTTGTTGGCCTCGTCCATGTTGATCTCGCCGCAGCCGGAGACGCAGCACTTGCCCATGCCGCGGGCCACAACGGCGGCGTGAGAGGTCATACCGCCGCGGACAGTCAGGATGCCCTGAGCGGCCTTCATGCCCTCAATGTCCTCGGGAGAGGTCTCCAGACGGACCAGAACCACCTTTTCACCGCGGGCAGCCCATTCCTTGGCGTCCTCGGCGTTGAACACGATCTTGCCGCAGGCAGCGCCGGGGGAGGCGGGCAGAGCCTTACCCACAGGCTCGGTGGCCTTCAGGGCCTTGGGGTCGAACTGGGGATGCAGCAGGGTATCCAGATTGCGGGGATCGATCATGGCGACAGCCTGCTGCTCGGAGATCATGCCCTCGTCCACCAGGTCGCAGGCGATCTTCAGGGCGGCGGGAGCGGTCCGCTTACCGTTGCGGCACTGCAGCATGTACAGCTTGCCGTGCTCCACGGTGAACTCCATGTCCTGCATGTCGCGGTAGTGATCCTCCAGGATATTGCAGACCTTGACGAACTCGTCATAGGCCTCGGGGAACTTCTGGGCCATCTCAGCGATGGGCATGGGGGTACGCACGCCGGCCACCACATCCTCGCCCTGGGCATTGGTCAGGAACTCGCCCATCAGCTTCTTCTCGCCGGTGGCGGGGTCACGGGTAAACGCAACGCCGGTGCCGCAGTCGTCGCCCATGTTGCCGAAGGCCATGGACTGGACGTTGACGGCGGTGCCCCAGGAACCGGGGATGTCGTTCATGCGGCGATAGACAATGGCGCGGGGGTTGTTCCAGCTGCGGAACACGGCCTTGATGGCGCCCATCAGCTGCTCCTTGGGGTCGGTGGGGAAGTCCTGGCCGATCTTGGACTTATACTCGGCCTTGAACTGACCGGCCAGCTCCTTCAGGTCCTCGGCGGTCAGCTCCACGTCCTGGGTGACGCCGCGCTTGGCCTTCATCTGGTCGATGAGCTCCTCGAAATACTTCTTGCCCACTTCCATGACCACGTCGGAATACATCTGGATGAAGCGGCGATAGCAGTCATAGGCCCAGCGGGGGTTGCCGGACTTCTTGGCGATGACCTCCACCACGTCCTCGTTCAGGCCCAGGTTCAGGATGGTGTCCATCATGCCGGGCATAGAGGCGCGGGCGCCGGAACGGACGGAGACCAGCAGGGGGTTCTCCAGGTCGCCGAACTTCTTGCCGGTGATCTCCTCCATCTTGGAGATATACTCCATGATCTGAGCCTGGATCTCGTCGTTGATCTGCTCGCCGTCCTCATAGTACTGGGTGCAGGCCTCGGTGGTGATGGTGAAGCCCTGGGGCACGGGCATGCCGAGATTGGTCATCTCGGCCAGGTTGGCGCCCTTGCCGCCCAGCAGCTCGCGCATCTTGCCGTTGCCCTCAGAGAAAAGGTATACGAATTTAGTAGCCATTTTCCATCAATCCTTTCTTCTTATCAGCAGTTTTTCCCTCAAAAGTCCGCCCCGTCTCTCTCCAGGGAGACCGGCGGAAAAGGCCGCTGAATGCAAACGATGCTCTGTCATTATCCTGTGTATCATTGCTACGGGACCATTATAATCATTTGCAGGAAATATTGCAATGCCCATATTTGATAAATTTTAAAAGAAGGGGGCCTTTTTCTTTTGTAACCGCAAGAAAAATAAAGAAAAACCGAAAAAAGGTGAAAAACCGGCAACAATCAGGCGGGCGAATCCGGCGTAAAAAAACTGTAAATTTTTTTCGTCCCCGGCCCGGCCTAAAATTCCACCCCGCACCGGGCGGGGACGCCCCGGTCATAGGGGTGCTTTTTCTTTTGAAAATGGGTGATATAGTCTGCCCGCTCTGTCAGCTCCGGGGCCGGGTCCCGCCCGGTGAGGACCACCTCCGCCCGGGCGCCGTCCAGAAGAGCGAGCAGGTCCGCCAGGGGGAGCAGCCCGGCGTTCACCCCGTCGCACACCTCGTCCAGCACCACCAGGCCGCAATCGGGGTCGGCGGCGGCCTGTCCGGCCCGGGCGAGCAGCTCTTGTGCCCGCCGGGCCTCCTGCCGCCGCTCTTCTTCCGTCATGGCAAAGAGAAATTTCAGCTTCTCCGGCACGGGGAGCAGCGTCACCTGGGGCAGCCGGGCCAGGGCCAGGCGCTCACCGCTGTCCGCCCCCTTTAAAAACTGGGCGATAACAACGGGCCTGCCCCGCCCCGCCATGCGCAGAGCCAGGCCCATGGCGGCGGTGGTCTTGCCCTTGCCGTCGCCGTGATAGAGATGGATCATGATGGCACCCCCTTAACAGTCTTTTTCAGCCATGATCCCGCAGGAGACGGCAAAGGACACCGCCAGGGCCACCCCGGCCAGCAGGAGATAGGGGAGCAGGAGCAGCAGGGGCGGCAGCTCCTCCAGACGGGTCACCTGACTGCCGGACCACAGTTCGCCCTTGACGGAGACAAAGAGGGCGGCCACGGGCAGCAGGAGGGTGACGTACAGGGCTATCCGGGCCCGCTCCGGCCCCAGGCGATAGTTCAGGGGCATGGCCACCGACAGGGCCAGCACCCCCAGCAGCAGGGTGACGGCGATGCTCATGCCGCACTCGGCCACCGCATCCCGGTCCCCGGAGAAGGACAGCACCGCACACATGGCCGCCCCAAAGGCCGCAGCGCACAGCAGCACCAGCAGGGTGAACAGATACCGGGCGGCCACCAGGTCCCGGCGGCTGAGGGGCAGGGCAGCGGCATACCGGTCCCAGTGGGCCTGCTCGTCAAAGGCGAAGGCGGACATGGGCAGCATCATGGCGATGACCTCTAAAAAGGCGGCCACAAAGCTTATCGAGAATAGGCCGGTGACGGTCAGCACCGCATACACGGCCAGCAGAAGCAGATAGCTCTTCAGGCTCTTTTTCAGCACCAGGGCATCTTTTAAGATCAAGCCGGTCATACGGCCTCCCCCTTTCCCACAAACAGCATGATATCATCCAGGGTCACCGGCTCCACGGGAAGCTCCGGGTGGACCCGCTGAAAAGCCGCCCGGTCTGAAACAAGGGCGTGGCAGCCAAACTCCCCCCGGCGCACCCGGGTGAGCAGCTCCGGCTCCAGGGCGGCAAGCTGGGCGGCGGAGCAGCCCACCTGACCATACCGCTCCAAAATCTCGTCCTTGGGCCCGGACAGGATGACCTGCCCCCGGTGGAGGTAGGTGATGTAGTCGGCGATCTTCTCCAGGTCCCCGGTGATGTGGCTGGACAGGAGGACGGCGTGCTCCTCGTCGGAGACGAAGGAGAGCAGCTCCTCCAGAATGCTGTCCCGGACCACTGGGTCCAGTCCGGCGGTGGCCTCGTCCAAAATGAGCAGCCGGGGCCGGTGGGCCAGGGCGGCGGCCAGGGACAGCTTCATCTTCATGCCCCGGGACAGCTCCTTCACCGTCTTTTTCCACGGCAGCTGGAATTTGTCCAGATAGTCCCGGAACAGCCCCTCGTCCCAGGCGGGAAACACGGGGGCCAGAATGGCGGAGACGTCACGGGGGCGGAGACTGTCGTGGAAAAAGCAGTCGTCCAGCACCGCGCCCACCTCCGCCTTGGCCCGGCGGGGCTGGTCCCAGGGGTCGCAGCCCAGCAGGGAAATGTCTCCCCCGTCCCGGCGGAGCAGACCCAGCAGGCATTTCAGGGTGGTGGTCTTTCCCGCGCCGTTCTCCCCGATGAGGCCCATGATGCAGCCCCCCGGCAGGGTGAAGGAGACGTCCTTCAGGGCAAAGCCGTCGAATGCCTTGCACAGCCCCCTGACTTCGATACAATTTGTCATAATATATCCCCTTTATACAAGATGGCAAGCATTTCGTCCAGTTCCTCTAATGTGATGCCGCCCTTTCGGGCCTCCTCCACCGCCTGGGCCAGAAATTCCTCCGCCCGGCGCAGTTGGGCCTCCCGCAGCAGCTCCCGGTTCTGGGGGGCCACAAAACAGCCCTTGCCCGGGACGTTCTCCAAAAAGCCGTCCCGCTCCAGCTCCTCATAGGCCCGCTTGGTGGTGATGACCGAGATGCGCAGCTCCTTGGCCAGCAGGCGCATAGAGGGCAGTGCGTCCCCCGCCGTCAGCGCCCCGGAACAGACCTGCTCCTTCACCTGGTCGGCGATCTGCTGATAGATGGGTTTTCCGCTGGAGTTGCTTAATATGATGTCCATGTTTCGCCCCTTTCAACACGCCCGCCGCCCCCGCCCGGGGCGGGGCAGGGATAGCTCGGTGTGTTTGTTGATATCATCGTATATATACTATATATACAGTATAGCACACAACCCTCTTTGTCAAGGGGGAACTCAGGCTTTTTTCTGCAAAAAGAAAATACACCTGGTATCAACGCGGTCCGTCAATACCAGGTGTATCATGTGATTTGATGTTTTGCTTACTTGTTTACTCCTTGTGGTCCTCCGTCACCGCGCCGGAGCGATAGGCCACCAGCAGGCGGCGCAGGTCGTCGGCCTGGCGCTTCAGCTCCTTGCCGATGTCCGTCTCGGCGATCTTCACCCGGTTCTCCATCCGCTCGAAGATCACGCTGTCGTTGGCGATGTCGTGGTTGTGGAGGATGGCCTCCTCCCGCCCGGCGAAGGGCTGGTGAGAGACGATGCGGATGTTCCGGGAGTTATAGATCAGGGTATACCCGGCGATGCCAGAGGTGGGCTGATAGGCCTTGCAGAAGCCGCCGTCGATGACGATCAGCTTGCCGCCGCCCTTGATGGGGCTCTCCCCCTTCTTGGTCTTCACGGGGATGTGGCCGTTGATGATGTGGCAGTGGGGGCCCTCCAGGCCAAACTCCTTCAAAATGGCCTCGCACACGGCGGGGTCGTTGTACAGGGTGTAATAGCTGTTCTTGGGCTCGGTCCAGGCGCTCTCGTCGGCGATGAGCCGCCGTTCGAAGGTGGTCATGCGGTCCCGGCCAAAGATGGGGCTGTTCCGGCCCGCCCATAACCACCACAAAAAGTCCATGCCGAACTGCCGCTCGGCAGAGCCGGGCTTGTCGTAATAGGCCCGGCGGGCAGTGGTCTGGGCATAGTCCAAAAACGCCCGGCCCGCGCGCTTTTTGCCCCCGATGGTAAAGGTCATCAGCTCCCCGTCGGCGGTCATGGGGATGCAGCCGTGGAAGAGCAGGTTGCCGTTGAAGACCTTATACAGCCCGCCCTTGGAATACAGGAAGCGGATGTGCTTTTGCAGCTTTTCGCTGCGCTGGAACGACGCGGTGAGCTGGTCGATGACCTGGCTCTCCTCCGGGGTCAGGGTATAGGGGTCGGCGGGGTCCACGGTGGGGAAGTCGCAGTCCTCCAGAGGATACGTCTTTTCCCCGATGGTCACCGTCTTGTTTTCATAGTCGATCTTGTCCAGCAGCAGCCGGTCGTTCATGCCAAACTCCGGGCAGCGCATGACCTTCTGCCCCTCCAGCTTGAAGAGGATGACGGTGATGGCCTTGTGCATCCGGGCGGAGAGCAGCTTGTCCTTTTCGGTGTACTGGTCGGCGTCCGCCCCGGTTAGCTTCACGGCAAAGCGGTGGGTGTCGCAGTCCTTATACACCTCGTTGGCGAAGATGGACAGGGGGCGCAGGGAGATGCCATAGCCCGTCTCGATGACCTCCAGATTGTTATAGTGGATGGAGTTGGCCAGCACCGTGGCCACCAGGGTCCGGGAGCCGGAGGCCGCGCCCATCCACAGAATGTCGTGGTTGCCCCACTGGATGTCCACGCTGTGATACTTCCGCAGGGCGTCCATGACGATGTCCGCCCGGGGGCCGCGGTCAAAGATGTCGCCCACGATGTGCAGCCGGTCCACCGCCATGCGCTTGATGACCCCGCACACGGCGATGATAAAGCCGGGGGCCTGGTCGATATCGATGATGGTGTTAATGATATTCTCGTAATAGTCCCGCTTGTCCGCCTCGTCATAGTTGACGTGGAGCAGCTCGTCGATGATATAGGCGTAGTCACGGGGCAGGGCCTTGCGGACCTTGGACCGGGTATAGACCGAGGCGGCCCAGCGGCACACCTCGATGAGCCGGTGGAGGGTGATGCGGTACCACTCCTTCAGGTCGTCCCCCTGGGCGGTGATGAGCTTCAGCTTCTCCTCCGGGTAATAGATGAGGGTGGCCAGCTGGTCCCGCTCCGCCCGGGTCATGGTGGTGCCGAACAGCTCGTCCAGCTTCTCCTTCACCACGCCGGAGCAGGAGTTCAGGATATGTAAAAAGGCCTCATACTCCCCGTGGATGTCAGAGATAAAGTGCTCCGTCCCCTTGGGCAGGCCTAAGATAGCCTGGAGATTGATGATCTCGGTGCTGGCCGCCTGCACCGTGGGGTATTGCTTTGCCAGCAGCCGGAGATACTCCAGCTCCTGGGGTTGAAACGTGCTCTTCGCGTTCAAAAAAAGCGCCTCCTTTTCAGGTGTGCGCGGGCGTCTTTCGCCCGCTGAAAAACAGGTCTTGCTATTCTTATTGTACACGACTGTCCCGTAAAAATACATAGAAATCAAGCAGGGATACTATGCAAAAATTGCCCAATTTGTCAACCCGTCACGGGTGCTGATCTAAAATCTCCGTCAGAATGTCCAGTGCCTGGGCCAGATGTTCCAGGTCGGTGCCGGGGTAGTTCACCACCAGGGTGTGGGGCCGGGCGGCGGCGCGCTGCTGATAGTCCGACAGAAAGGCCAGCCGCAGCCCCCGCTCCTCCGCCCTTTGGGCCAGCGTCTCGTCGGAGATATCCGTGTCCAGCTCCAGCAAAAAGTGCAGCCCGGCGTTCTCCCCCACCACCCGGCACCGCCCGGCCAGGGGACTTTCCTCAATGGCCTGGAGCACCGCGTCCCGCCGCGCCCGGTAATAGACACGCATCCGGTTCACGTGGGCGTCGAAGTGGCCGTCCTCCAAAAAGCGGGCCAGGGTATACTGCTCCATGGCGGGCACGGTACAGGAGTAAAAGCCCAGCCGGGCCTGATATGCCTCCAGGAGAGGCCGGGGCAGGACCATATAGGCGATACGCAGGGAGGGGGCCAGGGACCGGGAAAAGGTGTTCATGTAAATGACCCGGTCCCCCTGGTCGATGCTGCGCAGGGTGGGGATAGGCCGCCCGGTAAAGCGGAACTCGCTGTCATAGTCGTCCTCGATGAGATAGCGCCCCGGCGCCGCCCCGGCCCAGCGCAGCAGGCTCTGCCGCCGGGCGATGGGCATCACCGCCCCGGTGGGGAACTGGTGGTTGGGGGACAGGTGGAGGATGTCCGCCCCGCTGCCCTCCGCCTGGGCCGGGTCCACCCCCTGGCCGTCCACCGGGAGACAGACGCACGCCGCCCCGTTCAGGGCGTACACCCGCCCGGCCTTGGAGTAGCCCGGGTCCTCCACCCCATAGACCCGGTCGCGGCCCAGCAGCTGCACCAGCAGGTTATAGAGATACTCCGTCCCCGCCCCCACCACGATCTGCTCCGGGTCGGCGGCGATGCCCCGGAACTGATAGATGTGCCGGGCCAGGGCCTGGCGCAGGGGCAGGGCCCCGCTGTGGGGCAGGGAACGCATCAGCCGCTCCCCCTCCTCGGTGATGACCCGGCGCATCAGCCGCGCCCACACAGAGAAGGGAAAGCCCTCCGTCCCGCTGCCGCCGCTGGTCATGTCCAGCAGCCACCGCCGCTGGGGGGCGGCCTGCCTTGGCCGGGTCTCCGCCGCCGGGGGCCGGTCTGGCCGCACCTCCACCGGACAGACGAAATAGCCCCGCTTCTCCTCTGGCCGGAGATAGCCCTCCGCCGAGAGCTGGGCATAGGCGTTTTCCACCGTGACCACCGCCGTCTCCAGATGCCGGGCCAGGGCCCGCTTAGACGGCAGCTTCTCCCCGGCGGCCAGCCGCCCGGACAAGATATCCTCTTTGATGCAGCGATAGAGATAGTCATACCGGGCCAGGCTCCCCCGGCGCTCTAAGTCATATGTCAGCATGTGCCCCTCCATCTGGTCCTAGAAAAGAGTTTTGTTTTGGTCCTTTATTTCATGTCAGATATGATTAAAATACAACTCAAGAAAAAAAGCAAGAACAAATCTTCCTGCTTTTGAAGGAGCGAGAGAGTATGACTGATTCCAAGATCCGCAAGCTGGTGCTGGCCGCCCTGATGGCCGCATTGTGCACCATTATGACCATGGTCATCCAGGTCCCCTCCCCCATGCAGGGCTATGTGAACCTGGGCGACTGCGCCGTGCTCATGTCCGCCTGGGTGCTGGGCCCCCTGTACGGCGGGGCCGCTGCCGGCATCGGCTCTGCCCTGGCCGACCTGCTGTCCGGCTATGCCCACTATGTCCCCGGCACCTTTGCCATCAAGCTGGTGATGGCCGTGGCCGCCGCCCTCATCTTCCGGGCCGCCACGAAGAAAGGCCTGTCCGCTTCCTCTGTCCTGCTGGGCCAGATCGTCGGCGGCGTGGTGGCCGAGGTCATCATGGTCCTGGGCTATTTCGCCTATGCCAGCCTGTGGCTGGGCAAGGGGCTGGCTGCCGCCGCCTCCATCCCCGGCAACATCGTCCAGGGCGTATTCGGCCTGGTGGCCGCCACGGTGGTCTACACCGTGCTCAGCCGCAGCAGAGCCGTGGTCAAAGTCTGATCTTTCCCGATACGCAAATTGCCGCCAGACGCAAAAACGTCCGGCGGCAATTTTTTATGCCTGTTTGTTGTCTTTTTCCGCCTGCTCCTCCAGCCACTGGACCATCTGGTCCATGCCCTCCAACGTGCGAGGGAAGCTGTTGGTGGCCGTGATCTGGCTCAGCGCCTTTGTCAGCGGGCCGGGCCACACCTCCACATCCAGGGTGTAGTATACCTCCCCCTCCGGCTGGTCCTCCGGCGGCGAGTGCTTCACGGGCTGGATGAAAAACCGGGTGTTCCCCTTGCTGCCATACCACACGTTGCCGTTCTCCCAGAACAGCAGAGTTGGCATCTCCATGTGTTCACTCATTGTGTTCCCCCCTGGGTCTGCTTCGGGCGGATGATATCCGCCCCTACTTTGTTTTTATTATGCCAAAAAAGCCGCCGGATGTAAAGCCCGCAGCATTCTTTCAGACACACCCCGCGCCTGGATGCATAGAATGGAACGTGGCACTGCCACAGTGATACGCATGTTTCGGCAAAGGAGCGCGTTTATGAAACAGTATTATCCTTCCGACTGGGAGCGGCGCTGCAGCGGCGGCGTGTACGCCTCCCTCACCGGCGGCTGCTGCCGCCCGGAGCCTCCCTGTCCTCCGCCCCCTGCGCCGCCCGGGCCTCCGGCTCCGCCGCCCTATCCTCCCTATCCCCCCATGCCCGGCCCCATGGGGCCCACCGGTCCCCAGGGGATCCCCGGGCCTGACGGGGCCACTGGGCCCACCGGCCCACAGGGTATCCCCGGTCCACAGGGGGCACAGGGACCCCAGGGGCCTCAGGGCGTGCCCGGCCCCGCCGGGGCTGTCGGCGCTGTCGGACCTGTAGGCCCCACCGGGCCCACTGGAGCGACCGGTGCGATTGGGCCTGTCGGCCCTGCCGGGCCCACCGGAGCGACCGGAGCCACGGGGGCTGCGGGCGCTGCGGGAGCCACAGGCCCCACCGGCCCAACCGGCCCCGTCGGTCCCGTCGGTCCTGCCGGGGCAACCGGTGCTGTCGGCCCAACCGGCCCTGCCGGTCCTGCCGGGGCCACGGGCGCCACAGGCCCCGCCGGAGTCGTCACCCCCGGAGAAGCGGTGACGGATCTGGCCCCCGGCGCCAGCCAAGCGGACATCATTCTGAAGATCAACGAGCTGCTGGGCTCCCTGCGGGGAGCCGGACTGCTGGCCAACTGACCGTCTGAACTGCGGCGCTCTCCACCGGGGAGCGCCGCAGTTTCCACAGGGAGGGAGAAACATGGGGAACTATCGCGTCTGCGTCTATGCCATCTGTAAGAACGAGGCCAAATTTGCCCGCCGCTGGATGGACTCCATGTCCGAGGCGGACCACATCGTGGTGCTGGACACCGGCTCCACCGACGGCACGCCCCAGCTGCTGCGCAGCCTGGGGGCCAGCGTCACGGAGGAGGTCATCTCCCCCTGGCGCTTTGACACCGCCCGGAACCGCTCTATGGAGTTGATCCCGCCGGACACAGATATCTGCGTCTGTACCGACCTGGACGAGGTGTTCCACCCCGGCTGGCGGGAACTGTTGGAGCGGGCCTGGTCCCCCGGGGCGGGGCAGGCCACCTATCGCTACACCTGGTCCTTCCAGCCTGACGGCTCGGAGGGGGTGGTGTTCTGGTATGAGAAGGCCCACGCCCGCCGGGGCTATCAGTGGGTCCACCCGGTACACGAGGTACTGTGCTGGACCGGGCCGGGCAAGCCGGGACCCACGGTGGTGGCCGATGGGGTGCAGCTGGATCACCACCCGGACCCAGAGAAGTCCCGGGGGCAGTATCTGCCCCTGCTGGAGCTGTCGGTGGCGGAGGACCCGGAGGATGACCGGAACGTCCACTATCTGGGCCGGGAGTACCTGTACTATGGCCGCTGGGACGACTGCATCGCCACCCTGAAGCGGCACCTGGCCATGCCAAGGGCCGACTGGCCCGACGAGCGGGCGGCCTCTATGCGGTATATCGCCGCCGCCTATGACCACAAGGGCATGCCGGACACAGCCCGGGACTGGTATCTCCGGGCGGTGGCCGAGGCCCCCCACCTGCGGGAACCCTACACCGACCTGGCCCAGCTGCTCTACCGCCAGGAGGCGTGGGACGGGGTGCTGTATTTCACCGGCTGCGCCCTGACCATCACCCGCCGCCCCCGCACCTATATCTGCGAGGCCGCCCCTTGGGGCAGCCTGCCCCACGACCTGCGGTCCATCGCCTTTTACGCCACAGGCCGCCTGCCCCAGGCCTTAGAAGAGGCCCGCCAGGCCCGGGCGCTGGAACCGGACAACGCAAGACTATGTGAAAATGTATCCCTGCTGGAAAATCTGATCCATCGATAAACTTGACCGAGAGGGTTGCCTGCGGCAACCCTCTCGGTCATTTTTATCCCCAGCCCCCGGAATATTTCTGTTCCAGCTGCTCTAAGTCCTTCACCACGAACAGCTCATACAGCCGGGCCAGGGCATCCCAGGTGGCCTGATCCATCACGCCGGTGACGGGCAGCCCGGCCCGCTCCTGCAGCCAGCGCACGTTCTGCTCCGAGGCCGTCCCGTGCCGCCCGTCGGGCAGGTCGGGGGACACCCCCTCCAGGTAATAGGACAGCAGCCGGAACATCAGCTGAGGCAGGGCCATGAACTCCCGCTCCTGCCCCGGGGCCACCTGGCGCCCCTCCCCGGGAAAAGCCCTCAAAGCCCTGGGGTCGGCCTGCTCCCGCTCCAGCTGGCTCCAGGCCCGGCTGATCTCGTCCCAGGTCTTCCGGTCCACCACCCCGGTGACCGGGCGGAGCAGCTCCCGTTGGAAGAGCATCACCGCCTCCAGCGTCCGCTCCCCAAACACCCCGTCGGGGGTGAGCTTGGGCAGAAAGGGGTATTTCTCCGCCAGCCGGGACAGCATATATTGCAGGCCCCACACCGGACGGACTGTCTGCGCGCTTCGTTCCATGTCATCCTCTCCCCTCTGTGTCCGTCTGCCCCAGACGCAGGGCATAGCCCGGATACTGTCCCAGGCGCAGGCTCTCCTCCTCCAGGGCGTCCTCCTCCCGGATAAAGCGCTGGAACATGGCGTTCCAGGTGGCCTGGCCGACCACGCCGTCATCCGCCAGCCCCGCCCAGCGCTGATAGGCCTGCACCGCACGCTGAGTCTCCGGGCCGAACACCCCGTCGGCTGGGACCGGGGACAGGGCATCGTCAAACTCCGCCAGCAGGGAGAGCATATCCTGTACCGCCGTCACTCCGTCTCCCCGGTCCCCCAGGCGCATGGTCCCCGGAAACTGAAACCGCAGGCGGTACATGGTCTGCCCCTGGCTGACCAGTTCGGCCAGACCGGTGACCCCCACATAGAGATAGACCAGCCGGTACCAGGTCCCCTTGCCGATGACCCCGTCCGGGGTCAGGCTGAACACCCGCTGAAACTCTTTCACCGTCTCCTCCATCTCCCGGGTGAACAGGCCGATGGTGGGATATATTTTAGGGATCGCCGGATAATTCTGCGCCACCCGGTTGAGCATCACTTGGGCGGTGAGCACCTGGGGGCCGAAGTCCCCCAGGCGCAGAGGCGTGCCGGGATAGGAGCCCGCCAGGTCCCGGACGGGGGCATCCAGCACCAGTTCGATGTCATCCCCATAGTACCGCCGCAGGATGTCCATAAAGTTATAACCCGCCTGGGCCAGCTCCTGGCTGCCCCACTGGGACAGTCCATCGCATTTTGTGGTGGTGCCGTTGCAGAATTTTGCGCTCAGCGGCTCTACAAAGCCCACCCGGCGGATATAGTCGTCGAAGAATTCATCCACCACCTGGCTGATGGGCTGAAAGATGTCCCTCCCCCGGATGAACTTCTGGTCATAGGCGGTGGTGGAGGTGATCTGAAAATCATAGCCCCGGCTGGGATAGAACTCGGTATACACCCGGTTCAGAGCAAAGGACACGATGGCCAGCACGTTGGCCCGGATGGCCGCCGGCTCCCAGGTGGGGTAGATCTCGCTGGAGGCCACGTTTTTCACATAGTCGGGAAAGCTCACCGTCACGTTCTCCGCCGCCTGATCCGGGGCGCCCAGATGGACGGTGATGGTGCGGGGGATATAGGGAAAGATCACCGGCATCCCGTCACCTCACAGATCCTGGGCGGGGATGTCCCGCACCGTCCGCTGCTGCAGGCTGCTCTGTCCCCGCTCCAGCGGAGTCAGCTCCATGTTCTGTACCGTCTCCACGCCGGGGAAGATCTGTACCCCGTCCACCTGCAGCATGGCATAGCCCGGGTGCTCGGCCCACACGCTGCACACCGAAAAGCACTTCGGGCCGTCCGCCGCCCCGGGGGCAATGCTCTCCTCAGCCGCCGGGGCCGGGATGTCCACAGAGGTAATGCGCCCGCTGCTGTCTGTGGTCTGAAGACTGAGCAGGCGGTATCGCCCGCCCTCCCCCTTCTGCAGCACCGCCACCGTGGCTCCCTCCAGAGGCAGCTCCGCCTGGGTGGTGTACACCCGCACGCTCAATCTGCCCATCTGTTTCATAGCCTCTCCTCCTCGTTTTGGCAGTTTGCCCATGCTATGCCCCAGAAGGCCCGTTTGTGCCGATTCTACAAAAGACAGCAAAAAGCTCCGCCGCCCCACAGACCTGCTGCGGGGCGGCGGAGCTTGATTTGATTCGGGTGAGAGAGGCGCGGCGGCTCAGCTCAACTGGAACTGGCCGGTGTACAGGCGGTAATACCGGCCCTGCTTTTCCAGCAGCTGCTCGTGGTCGCCCTTCTCCTCGATCTCGCCGTGCTCGATGACCACGATGCAGTTGGAGTTGCGCACGGTGGACAGGCGGTGGGCGATGACGAACACCGTGCGGCCCTCCATCAGGGCGTCCATGCCCTTTTGGATGAGCGCCTCGGTGCGGGTGTCGATGGAGGAGGTTGCCTCGTCCAAAATCATCACCGGCGGGTCGGCCACCGCCGCCCGGGCGATGGACAGCAGCTGCCGCTGGCCCTGGGACAGGCTGGCCCCGTCCCCGGTGATGACGGTGTCATACCCCTGGGGCAGGCGGCGGATGAAGGAGTGGGCGTTGGCGCTCTTGGCGGCGGCGATGCACTCCTCGTCGGTGGCGTCCAGGCGGCCATAGCGGATGTTGTCCATAATGGTACCGGTGAACAGGTGGGTGTCCTGAAGCACCGCGCCCAGGGATCGGCGCAGGTCGTCCTTGCGGATGGAACGGACGTCGATGCCGTCGTAGGTGATAAGGCCGCCCTCGATCTCGTAAAACCGGTTGATGAGGTTGGTGATGGTGGTCTTGCCCGCGCCGGTGGAGCCGACGAAGGCGATCTTCTGGCCGGGGTTGGCGTAGACGGATACGTCGTGGAGCACCCGCTTGCCGGGCACATAGGAGAAGTCCACGTGGTTAAAGCGCACCGCGCCCTTCAGCTCCACATAGGTGGCGTCCTCCCCCTCCACGCAGCGCACCGCGCCCCGGATGGGGTGCAGGCCCATGCTGCCGTCGGGGCCGGGGTATTTCCAGGCCCAGCCCTTGTTCTCTCCGGCAAGGTCGGCGTCGGCGGGCAATTCCACGGCGGTCTTGTCGGGCAGATTCAGCACCCGCACCAGACGCATGGGCTGGGACTTGGGCACCTTCCAGGCCCAGGTGCCCGTGCGGGCCTGACCGGGGGCCAGAGGGGTGAGCACCCCGTTTTCTTTTCTGGCCCGGACCAGGGTCACCTGGCCCTGGTCGGCCTCGGGCTGGGTGTCCATCACCTCGAAGATGCGCTCCGCGCCCGCCATGGCGGACAGCAGGGTGGTCATCTGCTGGGATATCTGGTTCATGGGCTGGCCCACCTGCTTGGAATAGTTCAGATAGACCACCAGGCCGCCCAGGTCAAAGCCCTGGAGGATGGACAGCAGGCCGCCCACCGCCGCTGTCAGGGCATAGCTGATGTTCATCAGGTTGCCGGACACGGGCATGATCATGGTGGAATAGAAGTTGGCCTTTTGGGCAGAGTCCCGATAGGCCTCGTTCAGCTTTTTAAAGTCGGCCTTGGCCTGCTCCTCGTGGGTGAAGGCTTTCACCACCTTCAGGCCCTCGATGGTCTCCTGAATGCTGCCGTTGACCTTGCCCAGGGTGGCCTGCTGCTGCTGATAGAAGCGGCGGCTGCGCCCGCCCAGCTTTTTGAACAGGGTCATGGTCAGGGCCAGCACCAGGGCGGTGACGATGAACAGCTTCCAGTTGATGATGACCATCATGGCCACCAGGCCCACAAAGGTGAAGCAGCTGGACAGCATAGACACCACGCTCTGCTCCAGGGCCAGCTGCACGTTGTCCGCGTCGTTGGTGAAGCGGCTCATCAGCTCGCCGTGGGGGTGGCGGTCAAAATAGGACAGGGGCAGGTTTTGCAGCTTGTCAAACAGGTCCCGGCGCAGGCGGTTCACGCCACGCTGGGCCAGCTGGACCATAATGGCCGACTGGCCATAGGTGGCCGCCGCGCTGAGCAGCTCCACGGCGATGAGCACCAGAACCGCCTTGCCCAGCCCGGCAAAGTCGGTGCAGCCCGACCAGACAAAGTCGTTGATGATGCCCCGCATCATATAGGAGCCGCCGATGTTGGTGGCCACGGACAGCAGCAGAAAGGCCAGCACGGCCAGCAGAGGCAGCTTGCTGCGGGTGAGATAGCCCAGCAGACGGCTCACCGTCTTTTTCAGGTCCTTGGGCTTTTGATAGCCCCCACGGGGGGCGCGATTGGGTCCCGGCATTATTCACCCACCCCTTCCTGCTGAGAGCGATAGATCTCCTGATAGATGCTGTTGCTGGCCAGCAGCTCCTCATGGGTGCCCTGTCCGGCAATGTGGTCGTCGTCCAGAATGATGATCTCGTCGGCATACTGCACCGAGGAGATGCGCTGGGCGATCATGATAACGGTGGTGCCCTTCAGATTCTTGGCGAAGGACTCCCGGATGGCCGCGTCGGTGGCCGAGTCCACGGCGGAGGTGGAGTCGTCCAGGATGAGGATGGCGGGCTTGCGCAGCATGGCCCGGGCGATGCACAGGCGCTGCTTCTGGCCGCCGGAGACGTTCACGCCCCCCTGGTCCAGCACGGTGTCGAACCCGTCGGGGAAGGACATGATAAAGTCATAGGCCTGGGCGTCCTTGGCCGCCTGGATCATGTCCTCCTCGGTGGCGTTGGGGTCGCCCCACAGCAGGTTCTCCCGGATGGTGCCGGTGAAGAGCACGTTGGTCTGGAGCACCATGCCGATGCGCTCCCGCAGCTCCTCCAGGGGATAGTCCCGCACGTCCACCCCGTCCACCAGCACCTGGCCGCCGGTGACGTCGTAGAAGCGGGGGATCAGGTTGACCAGGGAGGACTTACCCGTGCCCGTGCCGCCCACGATGGCCAGGAACTTGCCCGGCTCGATGGAAAAGCTGATGTGAGAGAGCACGTCGTCCCCGGTGCCGGTGGCCTGATATTTAAAGGACACATCCCGGAACTCCACCGCGCCCCGGGGGGCGGGCAGGGCGTTCTGCTCAGCCTGGGGCCGGTCCTGGATGGAGGGCTGGGTGTCCAGCACCTCCTGGATGCGGGCGGCGCAGGCCTGGGCCCGGGAGAGCTGAAGCAGGGACATGGCCACCATCATCACGCTCATCAATATCTGGAACACATAGTTCAAAAAGGCCTGAAGACGGCCCAGGTCAAAGGCGCCCCCCATGACCATCTTGCCGCCGAAATACAGCCCGGCCACGGTGGCCGCGTTCATGGCGATGATCATCACGGGCATGATGGCGATGATGCGCATGCCCACGGACAGTCCGGCCCCGGTCAGGTCATCGTTGGAGGTTTTGAACTTTTTCCGCTCGTGGTCCTCCCGGACAAAGGCCTTTACCACCCGGATGGCCACCAGGTTCTCCTGGAGGGTGTTGTTCAGGTTGTCGATCTTGGTCTGGAGGACCTTGAACAGGCGGGTGCAGGTGTACATCAAAAGGCCGATGACGATCATCATCAGGGGGATGATGACCACCAGGATCAGGGCCAGTTTAGCGTTGAGGTAGCAGCTGACGGCGACGGCCACAATAAGCATCACCGGGGCCCGCACCAGCATCCGCAGGCCCATGGCCAGCATCATGGTCATGTTGTTCACGTCGTTGGTCATGCGGGTGATGAGGGAGGCGGAGGAGAAGCGGTCAATGTCCGCAAAGGAAAACTCCTGCACCTTGTCAAACAGGCACTGGCGCAGATTGGCGCCAAAGCCCTGGCTGGCAAAGGCCGCGTATTTCGAGGCCAGCACGCCGCAGGTCATAGACGCCGCGGCCAGCACCAGCATCAGCGCCCCCAGCTTGAAGATCAGCGCCACATCCCCGGCGGGGATGGCCGTGTCCACGATCTGGGCCATGACCAAGGGGAGCAGCAGCTCGCAAATGACCTCCAGGACGATGAGAATGGGCGACTTCAGCGCCTCCTTCTTATATCCCTGGAGGTGGGTCATAAACAGGGAAAGCAAATTAAGATTCCTCCTTTTTGACTTGGGGCGCGTCAGACGCGCAGGGGCGGCGCAGGTTCTCCAGCATCCGGCGGCGCAGGGCCAGCAGCTGGTCCCGCTCCTCCCGGGTGAACCCGGCCAGCATCCGCTCAGACACGGCCTGAAAGGCCGCCTGACAGCCCTCCACCGCCGCGCGTCCCTTGTCTGTCAGCATCACCCGGTTGCGCCGGGCATCCTTCTGCCCCGGCTCCCGGCGGACATAGCCCCCTCGCTCCAGGGATTTCAGGGAGTTTGCCACGGCGGCGGGGGAGATATGCAGCAGCTCGGCCAGGTCCCGCTGGGCGTGACCCTCCGGGTCGTCGCTCTGATAGCCCTCTAAAATGGTCAGCAGCATGGGGTGGCCGATCTCACTTAACCCCCGGCGGCTGAGCTCCTCGCTTACGGCGCTGCGGTGGGCGTGGTTGATCTGCTGACTGAGCAGCTCCAGCTGATCGCTGGGTATGGGCATGACGAAGCCTCCTTTCACCGGCGGGACGGCCGTCCCGTCTTTTTCATTAACCTATTTATCATTAAGGTGCTTATCATTCTACCACGCAGTTTTTCAATGTCAACGGCTTTTCCCCATCGTTCAAATTTTGTTTATATTTTTCGGACAAGCGCCGAATCTGCCCCAGTGACCAGGGAAAAAGGTCAGCTATTTGCCCACAGATTGGGGGCTGTTCCGGCATAAAATATCCCCGGGAACGCACAGCGGCGCGCCCGGGGATGGCTTGTGTGGATGTTCGGTTTACTCCACCGTCAGCTGGCCGTCCTTGCAGTCCACGGTGAGGACCTGGCCGGGGTTCACCTGGTCGGCGATGATCTTCCGGCTGATGAGGGTCTCCACCGTGTGCTGGAGATAGCGGCGCAGGGGACGGGCGCCATAGACGGGGTCATAGGCCTCGTCGATCACGTGGGTCTTGGCCTGGTCGGTGAGGCGGACGGTGAGCTGCTTGTCCTCCAGACGGCGGTTCAGCTCGTCCACCATCAGGTCGATGATGTGGGTGACGTTGTCCTTCGTCAGGGGCTTGTAGAACACGATCTCGTCCAGACGGTTCAGAAACTCGGGGCGGAAGGAGCGCTTGAGCAGCTCGTTCACCTGGTCCCGGGCCTGCTGGCTGATCTCGCCGTCGGGCTGAATGCCGTCCAGCAGGAACTGGCTGCCCAGGTTAGAGGTGAGGATGATGACGGTGTTCTTAAAGTCCACCGTGCGGCCCTGGCTGTCGGTGATGCGGCCATCGTCCAGCACCTGAAGCAGGATGTTGAACACGTCGGGGTGGGCCTTCTCCACCTCGTCGAACAGGATGACAGAATAGGGCTTGCGGCGCACCGCCTCGGTCAGCTGGCCGCCCTCCTCATAGCCCACATATCCCGGAGGCGCGCCGATCAGACGGGACACGGAGAACTTCTCCATATACTCGGTCATGTCGATGCGGACCAGGTTCTTTTCCGAGTCGAACAGGGCCTCGGCCAAAGTCTTGGCCAGCTCGGTCTTGCCCACGCCGGTGGGGCCCAGGAACAGGAAGGAGCCGATGGGCCGCTTGGGGTCGGCGATACCGGCCCGGCTGCGCAGGATGGACTCGGACACCAGGCGCACGGCCTCGTCCTGGCCCACCACGCGCTTGTGGAGGATGTCCTCCAGGTGGAGCAGCTTCTCCCGCTCCCCCTCCATCAGGCGGGAGACGGGGATGCCGGTCCAGCGCTCGATGATGCGGGCGATTTCCTCCTCGGTGACCTTATCCCGCAGCAGGGAGCGGGCCTTGCCCTCGTTGGCGATCTTCTCTTCCTCCTCCAGCTGCTTCTTCAGCTGGGGAATCTTGCCGTATTGCAGCTCGGCGGCCTTCTCCAGGTCATACTCCCGCTGGGCCTTCTCCAGGGCGGCGTTGGCCGCCTCCAGGTCCTCCCGGAGCTTCTGGACCTTGCCGATGGCCCCCTTCTCGTTGTCCCACTGGGCCTTCTTGGCCTTAAACTCCTCCCGCATGTCGGAGAGCTCCTTCTGGATCTCGGCCAGGTGCTCCTGAGACAGCTTGTCGGTCTCCTTCTTCAGGGCGGCCTCCTCGATCTCGTGCTGGATGATCTTCCGCTGGATCACGTCCAGCTCGGTGGGCATGGAGTCCATCTCGGTGCGGATCATGGCGCAGGCCTCGTCCACCAGGTCGATGGCCTTGTCGGGCAGGAACCGGTCGGTGATATAGCGGTTGGACAGGGTGGCGGCGGCGATGATGGCACCGTCGGTGATCTTCACGCCGTGATACACCTCATAGCGCTCCTTCAGGCCGCGGAGGATGGCGATGGCGTCCTCCACCGTGGGCTCGTTCACCATGACGGGCTGGAACCGGCGCTCCAGAGCCGCGTCCTTTTCGATATACTGGCGGTACTCGTTCAGGGTAGTCGCGCCGATGCAGTGCAGCTCACCACGGGCCAGCATGGGCTTGAGCAGGTTGCCCGCGTCCATGGCGCCCTCGGTCTTGCCCGCGCCCACGATGGTGTGCAGCTCGTCGATGAACAGGATGATGCGGCCCTCAGACTTCTTCACCTCGTTGAGCACGGCTTTCAGCCGCTCCTCAAACTCGCCCCGGTACTTGGCGCCGGCGATCAGGCTGCCCATATCCAGGGCGAAGATGGTCTTGTCCTTCAGACTGCCGGGCACGTCGCCCTTCACGATCCGCTGTGCCAGGCCCTCGGCGATGGCCGTCTTGCCCACGCCGGGCTCACCGATGAGCACGGGGTTGTTCTTGCTCTTCCGGGACAGGATGCGGATGACGTTTCGGATCTCGTCGTCACGGCCGATGACGGGGTCCAGCTTGTTCTGGCGGGCCCGCTCCACCAGGTCGGAGCCATATTTCTTCAGGGCGTCATAGGTCTCCTCCGGGTTGTCGCTGGTGACCCGCTGGTTGCCCCGGACGGAGGCCAGGGCCTGCATCACCTTTTCCTTGGTGACGTTATAGGTGCGGAACAACTCCTTCAGGGCGCTGTTGGCGCTGTCCAGCAGTCCTAAAAACAGGTGCTCCACAGAGATATATTCGTCCTTCATGGACTTGGCCGTCTCCTCGGCGGCGTTCAGGGCCCGGTCCACATCCTGGGCCACATAGACCTTGTCCGCCTCCCGGCCACCGCCGGAGACCTTGGGCAGCTTATTCACTTCCGCCTGCACCGCCGCCAAAAAGCTGGGCACGGTCATGCCCATGGCGGTGAGCAGCTGGGGGATAAAGCCCTCCTGATCGGCCACCAGGGCAAGCAGCAGGTGCTGCTGCTCGATCTGCTGCTGGCCATATTGCTGGGCCAGGCTCTGAGCGCCCTGGATGGCGGCGAGGGATTTTTGCGTCAGTTGGTTCATATTCATGGAAGAAACCTCCTTGGTTCTGGTTTCCGAATGGATCTTAAATTTTAGCACTCGTTAACTTTGATTGCTAATTTCATTGTATAACAAAACCCTCTCGCTGACAAGAGGGTTTTGTAAAAACCTTCGTGGGTTCGCGGGGAAAATTACTGGGTAATCACTGGATGGAGATGCTGCGGCGCTCCGGCTTCACGGCGGAGGCCTTGGGCAGGGTCAGCACCAGCACGCCGTTTTCAAAGGCGGCTCGGATGCCCTCCTGCTGGATGGCGGACACGTCAAAGCTCCGGCGCACGTCGCCGGCCCGGCGCTCCCGGCACACATACTGGCCCACGTGCTGCTCCTCCTCCCGGTGGGCGGCGATGGTGAGCACGTCCTCCTTAATCGTCAGGGAGATGTCCTCCTTGCGGAAGCCGGGCAACTCGGCCTCCATGCGGTAGCCCTCCCCCTGGTCCAGAATGTCCACACAGAAGGGGACGGGCTGCTGGGGCTGGTTGGAACTATATTGTCCGGCGCGGTGGTCGGTGGGGATCAAAGTATAAAACATGGAAAAAACTCCTTTCAAGCTCTGGCCCGGCAGCGTCTCGCGGCTTTTCCCGGCCCGGAGGCCTTCTTAATTTTGTCCACAGTATACCGCCCGCCTGTGAACAATTCTTGCAGATATTATGTCTAAATTGTAAACATTAGCAGTCTCGTAATTTGAGTGCTAATATCGCAAGTGAGCCTTTCCGGCTCCCGGGGGATTTCTTTTTGGAAAAGTGTTGACATTCCCTGAAAAACATGCTATGATAGCCAACGTCCTCTGATTAGACAAGATGAGGAGAGATGTCCGAGTGGTTTAAGGAGCCGGTCTTGAAAACCGGTGACTCGCAAGAGCCGTGGGTTCGAATCCCACTCTCTCCGCCACTTTTTATCTCACAACTTCATACAAGCGCAATTGCTTGTAGCCATGCAGAAGTACCCAAGTGGCTATAAGGGGCTCCCCTGCTAAGGGAGTAGACGGAGAAATCCGTGCGAGGGTTCGAATCCCTCCTTCTGCGCCACGTCGGAGCAAAGTTCACTTTGCTCCGACGTTTTTTATCTATGAAAAAGAACGCATCTGCCCACATGCTATTCCGTTAGGGCTACGGATACAAGGAGACAGATATGAAAAAGAACGATCTCGAAAAAAACAGAAGGGCCATTCGCAACAGTACAGTCGATTTTCTTATATTTACTAAGGATGCTAGTGAAGACAGCATCGAAGTCCGAGTTCAGGATGGCGAGGTCTGGCTCACTCAGGATGGTATCGCGCAGCTTTTTGATGTAGACCGAAGCGTAGTGACCAAGCATCTCAAGAACATCTTTCAGGACGGGGAGTTGACGGAAGAAGCAACTCGTGCAAAATTTGCACAAGTTGCGGATAACGGAAAAACCTATCAATATAATTTCTACGCGCTCCCTGCGATCATTGCAGTTGGCTACCGCACCAATTCTTCAAGGGCGATGCAGTTCCGGCAGTGGGCAACAAAGGTTCTGGAAACCTTTACGAAACAGGGATATGTGTTGGACAAGGATCGTCTGACCAACGGTCAGATTTTTGACGAATCCTATTTCGATCACCTGATCTCTGAAATTCAGGAGATTCGCGCCAGCGAACGCCGCTTCTATCAGAAAATCACAGATATCTATGCAACCGCCGTGGATTACTCTCTGGACAGCAAAACAACTAAGGACTTCTTCGCCACCGTCCAGAACAAAATGCATTATGCGGTGCACGGCAGCACTGCGGCAGAAATTATCATGTCCAGAGCGGATCATACCAAAGAGCATATGGGGCTGACGTCATGGAAAAACGCTCCGAACGGCAAAATCGTGAAAGCAGATGTATCCGTCGCAAAGAACTATCTACTTCAGGATGAGATGCAAGAGCTTAACGAGATCGTTACCATGTATCTCGATTATGCGACCAGACAAGCCAGACGGCACATTCCCATGACGATGGAAGATTGGGCGTCTAAGCTGGACGCATTTCTGCAATTCAACGACGCTGAGATTTTGCAGGATAAAGGAAAAGTCACAGCAGCCATAGCCAAGGCATTTGCAGAAAGCGAATTTGAAAAGTATCGCGTCATTCAGGATAAAAATTATCAGAGTGACTTCGACCGATTGATGGCCGAAACGGATGAAACAAAACATCCAAATTGAAGCTGCCCGCCACGTCGGAGCAAAGTTCGCTTTGCTCCGACGTTTTTTATCTCTGAAAAAGAACGATGTCGAAAAAAACAGAAGGGCCATCCTCAATAGTTAAAGTAGTATTTGCATAAAAAACACTATTTTGATATAATACTATCAAGAAATTGATAAGGAGGGCTTTCCATGAAAATCAGACCATCCTCTGCTCTGCGGAATGAGTACACGCAGATATCCGAGCTGGCAAAGGCATCCGGTGAACCGATCTTCATTACAAACAAGGGCGAAGATGATGGTGTTTTTATGAGCATGGCAGCATATGAGGAGCGGGAAAAAATGTTCCGACACCGCGACAAAATTTATGCTGCGGAACTCAGCAGACTGAGTGGAGAGCCTGTCTGCACGCCGGAGGAGCTTGATGTGAGGATGGAGGAGCTGTTCCGTGCCTACGAAAAGTAAACTGGTCTATCTTCCTCCTGCTCAACATGACTTCGAGGAGATTGTGAAGTATCATATTACAGAGGCAGGAACTCCCTACGCACGAAAAATCTACAGCACGATGAAAACGACCATGAACCGTCTGCGGGATTTTCCATTGATGGGGCAAACCCACCCAGATCCGATCCTTGCAGCAAGCGGCTACCGTAAACTTGTGCTGACGAAGACTTATGTTGCCATCTATAAATTGATTGGTGACACCGTCTACATTTATGCGATCGTCAATGGTGTAACAGATTATCCGCGGCTTCTGAAGTAAGCGCTGCCATCAGACGTGACATAAAATGATCTGTGCAAGGGGCGCGTTGCAAAAAGTACGCTGAATAAAAAAGACGAGCAGGCTGCCCCGAAAGAGGTCGCCTGCTCATCTTATAGATATCGTTTTTTACAGGGAGTCGCACAGCATGGCTGCGCCCACCACTCCGGCGTCGTTGCCCAGGGAGGCGCGGACCAGGCGGGTGGGCATGGTCTTGTCGAAGGAGCCCTGGCGGACAAGCTCCCGCACGGGGTCCAGCAGCAGGTCGTCATCGGCATTGCTCACGCCGCCGCCCATGCAGATGACCTCCGGCTGGAGGATGTTCACCAGGTTGATAAGGCCAATGGCCACGCCGGAGCGATAGGAGTACAGCACCCGGCGGGCGGCCTCGTCCCCCTGGCGGGCGGCCTGGAAGGGGGTGCGGCCCTGGACCTTGCTCTTGTCCCCCTCGCACAGCTGCCACAGCAGGCTGTCCCGGCTGCGCTCCATCTCCCGCAGGGTCATCTGGATCAGGGCGGTGGCCGAACCATACTGCTCCCAGCAGCCCCGGCTGCCGCAGCCGCACAGGTGACCGTTGGGGTGGATGATCATGTGGCCCACCTCCATGCCGCTGCCGCCGATGCCGGTGAACAGCTTGCCGTCCACCACCATGCCAGCGCCGATGCCCGTGCCCAGGGTCACCGTCACCGCGGGGCTGCACCCCTTGGCCGCCCCGCTGCGGTATTCCCCAATGGCGGCGCAGTCGGCGTCGTTGCCCAGAAACACGGGCATATCCCACTGCTGCTGGAACAGCTGCCGCACGGGGGTGTTCTGAAAGGGCATGTTAGGGGTGCGCACCACCACGCCCGTCTTGTTGTTCACCTGGCCGGGCAGGCCGATGCCCACCGCCTTGACCTCTTTTTTCGTCACGCCGCCGGACTGGCACACCTGCTTGGCCAGGCGGACGATCTCGCCGCACAGCTGCTCCGGCGTCTGGCTGTGGTCCACCAGGTGGCTGGCCTTGTCCAATATCTCGCAGTCCTCGTTCATCAGTCCGGCCACCAGGTTGGTCCCGCCTACGTCCACGCCAATGTAATACATGCTCAGTCCTCCTCGTCGGGTTCTTCGCTCATGCTGTTCTGCTCAAAGTGCCGGTCCATGCGCTGGGTCAGCTCTAACGCAGCGTTGTGGCCCATCTTCCGGTTGCGGTTGTTCATGGCGGCCACCTCCACGATGCTGGCCAGGTTCCGGCCGGGCTTCACCGGGATGGTGATGGAGGGCAGCTTCACCCCCAGCACCTCCGTCTGCATCTGGTCCAGGCCCAGACGGTCATACACGGTGTTGTCGTTCCAGGGCTCCAGATTGATGACCATGTCGATCTGCTGCTTCAGCTTGATGGCCCCCATGCCGAACAGGCGGCGCACGTCGAT
>URNZ01000024.1 GCA_900549405.1 uncultured Eubacteriales bacterium
GAGTCAAACACCTCTTTGGCCCGGTGAACCCAGCAAGAGGCCAGCCCCACCGCCTTAGCTGCGTTCATCAGGTTGCTCATGACGCAGCTGCCGTCATATACCCGGTTGGTGTTATCCCTGGCCGCCAGCACCACCAGCATCCCCGCCGCCCCCACCGTGCCCCGCAGGACCCCCGCCCCGGCCAGCACCGTCTCTGACGCGTCGGCCAGAATCCCCCCCACCACGGGGATGGCCCGGGAGATGGCCAGCTTGGCCGTTTTCACCGCGGCGGCGTCCACGCTGCCCGCAATGGCCCCGCTGGCGGTGAGATAGCCCACAAAGGCCAGCAGCAGCCCCGTCAGGATCAGGGCGGCGGCCCCCTTCATCAGCTCCCCCAGCTTTTTCAGCCCCGGACTGTCCACCGCCGCCCAGGCGCAGCTGACGGCCACATAGCCGTCGATGAGGGGGATGAGCAGGCCGTCCATGGCGTCCAACAGCAGCTGGGAGAAGAGCACCGTCACCCCCTGGCCCACCGCCGCGCCGGACACCCGGCCCGTGGCGGCGGTGAGGGCGGCCATCACCGGCAGCAGAGCCTGGGCGAAGTCGTCCATCCGCCTCAGGGTCTCCCGCCCTAAGCCGATCATGGCGGCCACGTCGGTCATGGTCAGGGCGGTGATGGCCAGCGCTCCCGCCAGCTCTGCCGCCTGGACTCCCTCCTGCTGCCCCGGCAGGGCGGCGCTCTGAGCCAGGCCGCACACCAGCACCACCGCCAGCAGCTTCACTCCCGTGGCGATGCTCCGCCCCGCCAACGCTTTCAACTGCTCCAAACCCTGGACGACCAGTTGAGATAAGCCGCCCTCCAGTCCTGTGTCCTGGGACACGCCATAGTCCTCCGCCTGGTCCCACAGCCCATCCCAGCCGGGGACAGTCTCCCCGTCCAGCGCCGCCGCCGGGACGACGCACAGGGCCAGGGCCAACAAAAGCACCACCCATTTTTTCATGTCAGCATCTCCGCCAGCAGGCTCGTCACCGCCCGGGCCAGGGGCAGGGCCGCCCCCAGGGCCAAGATCGTCCCCGCCGTCTCCACAAAGGCGGCCAGTCCCCCTTCTCCCGAGGCCCGGCACACCTCCGCCGTGAGGCGGGTGAGGATGGACAGGGCCACCGTCTTTACCACCGGCTCCAGCAGGGCCTCGTCCAGCCCGGCCAGGGCCGACAGCTCCTCCATCAGGGCCACCGCCGCCCCCAGGCTGTCCGCCGCGGTCAGCAGCATCCACGCCCCGGCGCACAGCACCAGCACCAGGGAGAACTCCGGCGCGCCCCGGCGGAGCACCCCCGCCAGCAGGGCCGCCGTCACCCCCACGGCGGCCACCTGGACCATGCCGTCCATCACAGGTGGAACAGGGTCTTTACCAGGTCGAACAGGTCGGCGATCTCCCGCACCACCATCATCAGCACCACCACCAGCCCCGCCAGGGTGGTCATCATGGCCTGTTCCTCCCGGCCCGCCCGGCTGAGCACCTGATTGAGCACCGCCACCAGAATACCCACAGCGGCGATCTTAAAAATAAGGTCCACGTCCATTTCCGTCCCCCTCTTTCGTATCCCCGCCGCCTTTACAGCAGGAGAATGACCAAAAACGCCCCTCCGGCGGCCCCCAGCGCCCGATATACCTTCCCCTGCCGGCGCTGTCTCTCTTCCGCCCGGACCCGAAGCTCGTCCACCCGGCGGCAGATGGCGTCCACCCGCCGCCGCTGCTCGTTCCAGTCGCACCGGCCCAGGGTGTCCCCCAGGGGACTTAAAGCCCGGCGGGCCTCTTCGTCCAGGCCGGGCAGGGTCTCCGTCAGCCTGCGCCAGCTCTGTGAGAAGGGCTCCCGGCTCAGACGATCCAGGCTCTCCCGGCAGCCCTGGAACAGCGCTCGGGCGGGGCCTGCGCTGCGGGAAATGAGCCGCTCCATCAGCTCGGGCAGGGGCGGGCTGTCCAGCTCCAGCTCCTGCTCCAGCAGGGACAGACCGTCCACCAGGGCATCCAGCGCCCGGACGCGGCGTTTTAATCCCTCCGCCGCGGACAGTCCCGCCCAGGCCGCACCCCCGGCCACCAGCACCGCACCCAGCAGACGCACCATGTCAGTTCAGCTCCTCCACCACGTATTCCCGTCCCGTCTGTCCCCGGCGGATGGTCACCAGGCGGCGGAACAGGCCCCGCTCCCACAGGGGGGCATACACCGCCCGCCGGAGCAGGTCCTCCCGGTTTTCCCCGTGGGCGGTGGCCAGCACCGTCACCCCGCAGCCCGCCGCTGCGCACAGGGCAGCCACGTCCTCCGGGGCGGTGATCTCGTCCACCGCCAGCACCTGGGGGTTCATGGCCCGCAGCAGCAGCATCAGCCCCTGGGCCTTGGGGCAGCCGTCCAGCACGTCGGTGTGCGCCCCCACGTCCAGCTGGGGCAGCCCCTGATACAGGGCGGCCACCTCCCCCCGCTCGTCCGCCAGGGCCACCCGCAGGGGTTCGCAGTCTGTCCCGTCGGACACCTGGCGGATCAGGTCCCGCAGAAGCGTCGTCTTGCCCAGCCCCGGGGGCGCTAAGATCAGGGTGTCCGTCAGCCGTCCCCCCTGGCACAGCCGGGGCAGCAGGCCGTCCGCCGCTCCCTTCACCTGCCGGGCGATGCGGACCGACGCGGAGGACAGGTTCCGCAGCTGGACGATCTCCCCCTCCCGCATCACCGCCGTGCCGCACAGGCCGATACGATGGCCCCCCTCTATGGTGAGAAAGCCCCGGCGCAGCTGGGGCAGGGCCGCGTGGACCGAGGCCCGGGTGGCCAGCTCCAGCAGCTGCTCCAGCTCCCTGGGTTCCACCGGCGGGCCGCCTAAGCTCTGCTCCCCCGAGGAGAACACCACCGAAAGGGGCCGCCCCGCCCGCAACCGCAGCTCCTCCGCCCAGGCCCGCTCCCCCGGGGGCAGGGTCAGGGCCAGCCGCCGCAGCCGCTGGGGTAGCGCCCCCGCCGCCTGGTCAAAGGCCCAAGTCCGTTTTTCCGTCTCCATGCCTGTCCCCTCCTTTGCCCCCATCCTATGCCTGTCCCCCTTGGACTAGAACCAAAAACGGACCCGCCGCGGTTCAATCTCCCGCGACGGGTCCGTTTACTCTCTTAGCTTGTCATTGCTTTTGTTCTTTTGCCCGTACCAGCTCGATGGCCTCTTTTCCGCTGAGATGGTCCAGGGTCATCTCCAGCATGCACAGGGGCTTCCACTCCCGGCGGATGGCCCCCTCCCGGCCCTCCTGGGTGTCGGTGGGGTGATACTTCAGGGCCAAGGCCCGGATGGCGGCCAGCTTCTCCCCCTCGTCGGTGAGCTCCCGCACCCGGCCAAAGGCGATGACGCTGCGGAAGTAAGAGGTATACTCCTCCGGCACCACCTGATCCTGGTCGATCACGCAGAAGGACGCCTTGTTGCACCGGGCCAGGGCGTCCATCTTATGCCCTGTCTTAGCCCCGTGGAAATACAGCTTTCCGTTATGGTACACATAGCTCAGCGGTACCCCGTAGGGATAGCCCTCGTCCCCCAGCACCGACAGCACCCCGGCGGTGTTCCGGTTCAATATCTCCTCGCAGGCCGCCTGGGGCAGGACCTGCTTTGCTCTTCTCATGGCTCGAAACATGTTGCTTCCTCCTCTTTCTGTTTTTGCATCTCCTGCTGCCGCTGCCGTCTGCGCCAGCTGACAAAGCCATATAGATCGTTGCAGAAAAACATGGCAAAGCAGATGGCCATGGACCAGTTGGCCGGGTCGTTCCGGGCGGCCAGCACCCACAGGCCGATGAGCACCAGGTCGTTGGCGGCGTAGGCCACGGCATACATGCTGCTGCGAAACAGCATGAGGTAAGAGGCCAAAAAGCTGGTGGTGACGGACAGGGTGCTCAGGGGCAGCTGAGCGGTGTGGAAATACTTCAGAATGTAGTAAAAGGCCCAGGTGGTCACCGCCGCGCTGACCACCATGATCCGGCGCAGCCGTGGGGACAGGCGGGCTGCCTCCACCTGATTTTCCTCCTGACTGGGGTGGCGCAGCCAGGTGACCACCGTCATGGCGGAGATGGGCCCGGTCATGCCCATATAGGTGACCATCTCCCCATAATACTGGCACTGAAAGGACAGATAACCATAGACCAGGCTGAACACCACCATCAGCACCTGGCCCAGCACCGCCCCCCGGGCGATGTAAATGAGGGCCGTCACCCCGATGACGGGACCCAGCACCCCCGCCGCCGTGGTCTGGCCCCCCAGCACACTGGCTATGGCCACCACCGCCACCGAGAAAAGCCACAGCCCCCGCTCCCCGGGCGACAGGGCAAACCACTCTTTTTTCACACACATCCGCTCCTTCAACGCTGCCCGGAAAAAACAAGCGCCCGCATGACGTATCTTCTAAGACCTAACGATACGCCGGCGAACGCTTTCACGATCTGCTACCCGGTGGCAGCTGCATATTACTTGTATACTGTAGCACATTCCCGCCCGCTTTTCAAGCCCCGCACCCTGTCCCGCTCTGATTTCAGCAAAATCACGAAGGGCCCCGCACAAGGCGGAGCCCTTCGGCAGTTTATTTCAGTATCCCATAGACGCACTCCAGCAGGGTCAGGGCCAGCAGGATGTTCACCGGCCTGTAGTGGGCCCGATAGAACCGCTGGATCAGCATGCCTGCGGCGATCCAGGTGCCGGTGGCGACAGTTCCGATGGTGGCGATCATCCCCTCGAAAAACAGCAGGGCGGGCAGGGCCGAAGTATAGGGCACGATATAGCCCGTCAGGGCCGTGATCCCGAACATATAGATCTTCACGTTGACGAACTGGAGCACAAAGCCCTTCCAAAAGGAGGCCGACTGCTCCCCCTGGTCCAGGTCGGGGCGGCTGAGGGCGATGTGGACGGCCAGCCACAGGATATAGGCCGCCCCCACATATTTGATGACACCCATCACCCCGGGCAGCATGGCGTTCACCCCATACACCACCAGGGCGCACAAGAACTGCACGGCATAGTACCCGGCGAATATCCCGAAGAACAGCGGCTTTCCCTTTTTCCAGCCATAGTTGGTCACCGTGTTCAGGGCCAGGATGTTCCCCGGCCCCGGCGTGAAGGAGTTCACCAGACAATAGATCAAAAAATTTACAAGGGCATAGGCGGGCATTCCCATCATCCTCTCTCTGTCCGGCATTATACCAGACGGAGAGTGCCCATACATAATTCCTATTCTTTATACAATTTCATAGTTTTTCCCTATAGCCATCCAGGGCATACCGTCTCATGGCGTCCACATACGCCTGCCCCAGGGGGCTGAGCTCCTGCTTCTCCGGCAGGACATAGCCGATCTGCATCCGGGCCTGCTCCGCCAGGGGCACCGCCACGATGCGCTCCCCGTTCAGATACTTGGGAAAGATGCCGCTGGAGATGGTGTAGGCATTCAGGCCCAGCATGAAATTGACCACGGCCCCCCGGTCATTCACCCGGATCTCTCGATCTGCGGGAACCGCGCTGAACAGCTCCTCGGCGTAATACACCGCCTCATATGCCCCCTGCACAAAGTTCAGCCGGGGGTAAGGGGCCAGGTCGTCCAGCGTCACCCGGGCCTTGCCCGCCAGAGGGTGGTCCTTTTGCAGGAACACGTGGGGCCGGGCATAGAACATGGGCACAAAGACCAGGCCGTATTCCTCCAGCACCTTTCCAAGGGCGGCCTCGTTCTCCGCTGAGAGATAGATGACCCCCAGCTCGCAGATGCGGTTTTTCACGTCCTCTAAGATCTGATGGGTCCCCGTGGCGTTATAATAGAATTCATACCGATCCTGACCATACTCTTTTACCAGCTCCACAAAGGCGTTCTCCGCAAAGGTATAGTGCTGGGCGGACACGCCGAAGCGGACCTTTTCCGGGCGCTTGGCCACATAGCGGTCCTCCAGCACCTCCATCTGCCGCAGCACCTGGCGGGCATAGCCCAAAAACTCCATGCCCTCCCGGGTCAGGGTGATGCCCGTGCGCCCCCGCAGAAACAGGGGCCGCCCGATCTCCCCCTCCAGCTCTTTTATGGCGCTGGACAGGCTGGGCTGGGAGAGGAACAGCTGCCGGGCCGCCTCGGTGATGGACCCGGCCTCGGCCACCGCCACCACATATCTCAGCTGCTGCACCGTCATGTCTGCCCGCCCCTTTCTCGTCCATGTCTTATCCTGTTTAGTTTATCATGCCGCGCCCGCCCCGCAAAGGGTAAAAAGCGCAATTCCGGGATTGTTTTTCTTCGGCGGGCTATGTATAATAAAATAAAGTATTGTTTGATACTGAAACACTCAAATGAGAACGGAGGAATCCACATGGATAAGCTGTTGGAGCTGTTGGAGCAGGATTGTTCCATGACCACAGAGCAGTTGGCAACCATCGCGGGGATGTCTGAGGCAGACGTGAAGGCAGCCATTCACAAATATGAGGAAGAGCGGGTCATTCTGGGCTATAAGGCCATCATCGACTGGGACCGGGTCCACAAGGAGGCCGTCACCGCCCTGATCGAGGTGAACGTGGTCCCCCAGTCCGCCGACGGCTTTGACCGCATCGCCGAGCGCATCTATCAGTATGACGAGGTAGAGAGCATGTATCTCATGAGCGGTGCCTTCGACCTGACCGTCATCATCTCCGGACGCACCCTGCGGGAGGTGGCCCTGTTCGTCAGCGAGCGGCTGTCCACCATCCAGGGCGTCACCGGCACGGCCACCCACTTCATTTTGAAAAAATACAAGGAAAAGCACCTGGTGTTCCGCCCCCAGGACCCTGAGGAAAGGGAGTATATCTTCGTATGAACTATGAAAACATCCTGAACCAGCGCATCCAGGGGGTCAAGCCCTCGGGCATCCGCAAGTTCTTTGACATTCTGGAGGAGATGACCGACGCCATCTCCTTGGGCATCGGCGAGCCCGACTTCGTCACTCCCTGGCACATCCGGGACGCGGGCATCTACTCTCTGGAGCGGGGCCACACCAAGTACACCTCCAACGCCGGTCTGCTCCAGCTCCGCCGGGAGATCGCCGCCTATCTCAACCGCCGCTTCGACCTGCAATATGACTACGCCCACCAGATCGTGGTCACCGTGGGCGGCAGCGAGGGCATCGACCTGACCCTGCGCTGTCTGCTCAACCCGGGGGACGAGGTCATCATCCCCACCCCCTCCTTCGTGTGCTACGGTCCCCTGACCGAGATGGCCGGGGGCGTGCCCAAGTATCTGGAGCTGAAGGTGGAGAACAAGTTCCGCCTGACCCCCGAGGAGCTGCGCGCCGCCATCACCCCCAAAACGAAGGTGCTGGTGCTGCCCTTCCCCTGCAACCCCACCGGCGGCACTATGGACCGCCAGGACTTAGAGGCCATCGCCCAGGTGCTGGAGGGCACGGACATCATGGTCCTGTCCGACGAGATCTATGCCGAGCTGACCTATGGCCAGCGCCACGTCTCCCCCGCCAACCTCACCAGCCTGAAGGACCGGACCATCGTGGTCAACGGCTTCTCCAAGAGCCACGCCATGACCGGCTGGCGCATGGGCTATGTGTGCGGGCCGGAGCCCGTTATCCAGCAGATGCTGAAGCTGCACCAGTTCGGCATCATGTCCGCCCCCACCACCAGCCAGTATGCCGCCGTGGAGGCCATGCGCAACGGCGACCCCGACATCGAGCACATGCGGGAGGAGTATGACCGCCGCCGCCGGTATCTGGTGGAAAATCTCAACCGCATCGGCCTGTCCTGCTTCGAGCCCAAGGGCGCCTTCTATGTCTTCCCCGACATCCGCTCCACCGGTCTGAGCAGCGAGGAGTTCTGCGAGCGCTTCCTTATGGAGGAGAAGGTGGCCGTCATCCCCGGCAATGCCTTCGGCCCCGGCGGCGAGGGCTTTGTCCGCGCCTGCTACGCCGCCTCCATGAAGGACATCGCCGAGTCCATCGCCCGCATGGACAACTTCCTCACCAACCTGCGCCGCAAGCAGGGACGCAGTGAGGGATGAGTTAGGAGTTAGGAGGAGGGATGAGTTAGGAGTTAGGAGGGATGAGTTAAATCACTCCTATCTCATCACTCCTAACTTATCACTAAATTAAATTTACAACGAAAGGGTGTTTACAATGAATGTTGTCTGTTTGGATATGGAGGGCGTGCTGGTCCCCGAAATTTGGATCGCCTTTGCCGAGGCCAGCGGCATCCCCGAGCTGAAGCGCACCACCCGGGACGAGCCCGACTATAACAAGCTGATGAACTGGCGGCTGGGCGTGCTGAAGGAGCACGGCCTGGGCCTGAAGGAGATCCAGGCCACCATCGCCACCATCGATCCCCTGCCCGGCGCCCGGGAGTTTCTGGACGCCCTGCGGGAGGAGACCCAGGTCATCATCCTCAGCGACACCTTTGAGCAGTTCGCCAAGCCCCTGATGAAGAAGCTGAACTGGCCCACCCTGTTCTGCAACACCCTGGAGGTGGCCCCCAGCGGCGAGATCACCGGCTTCCAGATGCGCTGCCCCCAGTCCAAGCTGACCACCGTGAAGGCCCTTCAGTCCTGCGGCTTCGAGACCATCGCCGCCGGGGACAGCTTCAACGACCTGGGCATGATCCAGGCCAGCAAGGCGGGCTTCCTGTTCAAGAGCACCGCCGCCATCAAGGCCGACCACCCCGAGCTGCTCGCCTTTGAGGAGTTTGGCGACCTGCTCGCCGCCATCAAGGCCGCCCTGTAAAACCGTTGTTTTCCCGCCCCTTCGGGGCGGGAAAACAAGAATTTGTGAGAACGAGGCGTATACCATGACTTACGAAGAACTTCCCTTCCGCCCGGCGGATATTCTGCTGCCCCAGGACTGCGACCTGTCCCTGTGGAGCGTGGTGGCCTGCGACCAGTATACTTCCCAGCCGGAATATTGGCAGCGGGTGGAGGAGCGGGTAGGCTCCGCCCCCTCCTCCCTGCGGCTCATCCTGCCCGAGAGCTGCCTAGAGGGTCCCAACGTGGAGACCGACATCACCGAAATCAACAACACCATGAGCCGCTATCTGCGGGATGGCCGCTTCGCCCTCTATCCCGGCAGCCTGTTCTATGTGGAGCGTACCCTCAGCAGCGGCAAGACCCGCCGGGGCCTCATTGGCATGGTGGACCTGGAGCAGTATGACTACGAACCCGGCTCCTCCGCCCCCATCCGGGCCACCGAGGGGACGGTCCTCTCCCGCATCCCGCCCCGGGTGGCCGTGCGGAAGAACGCCCCCATCGAGCTGCCCCACGTCATGCTGCTGGCCGATGACCCGGACAAGACGGTCATCGAGCCTCTGTCCGCCCACACCGGGGACATGACCCCCCTCTATGACTTTGAGCTGATGGAGCACGGCGGCCACATCCGGGGCTGGCAGCTGTCCCAGACCCAGATGACCCAGGTGGCCGACGCCCTGTGCCGTCTGGCCGACCCGGAGGCCTTCCGCGCCCGGTATCACACCGCCCCCGACGCCAGCGTGCTGCTGTTCGCCGTGGGCGACGGCAACCACTCCCTGGCCACCGCGAAGGAGTGCTATCAGCGGCAGAAGAAGCTCACTCCCCCGGAGCAGTGGGCCAGTCTCCCCGCCCGGTATGCCCTGGTGGAGCTGAACAACCTCCACGACGAATCCCTGGAGTTCGAGCCCATCCACCGGGTGGTCTTTGGCGTGGAGCCGGAGGACCTGCTGGCTGCTCTGAAAGAGTATTACCCCGGCGTTCACGCTGGCAAGGGCGAGGGCCACGTCTTCACCGCAGTGTACCAGGGCCATGAGCAGGACTACACCGTCCCCCACCCCGCCGCCCAGCTGGCCGGGGGCACCCTCCAGACCTTCCTGGACGACTATCTGAAAGCTCACCCCGCCGCAAGGGTGGACTATATCCACGGGGATGACGTGGTGCGCCAGCTGTCTCAGCAGCCGGGGGCCATGGGCTTCCTACTGCCCGCCATGGCGAAAGAGTCTCTCTTCCCCACGGTGATCTTCGACGGGGTGCTGCCCCGCAAGACCTTCTCCATGGGCGAGGCCCAGGACAAGCGGTTCTATCTGGAAGCCCGGAAGATCCGGCTGTAAGAAGGAGGTCCCGTCATGGATGAGATCACCGTTCAGGCCCCCGCCAAGCTGAACCTCACCCTGGACGTGCTGGGCCGCCGGGCGGACGGCTATCATGACCTGAAAATGGTCATGCAGTCCATCACCCTGGCCGACCGGCTCACCTTGCGCCCGGGCCAGGTCCCCGGTATCCAGGTCAGCAGCAGCTTTCACTTTCTGCCCACCGGGGAGAAGAACCTGGCGGGCAAGGCGGCGGTGTGCTTCTATCAGGCCCTGGGCCGCCCCGCCCGTGACCTGGACATCGCCATCACCAAACACGTGCCCGTGTGCGCCGGAATGGCCGGGGGCAGCAGCGACGCCGCCGCCGTCCTTCGGGCCTTGAACCAGCTGGAGGGCAGCCCCTTCTCCCCGGAGGAGCTGGCCCATGTGGGCGAGGGCGTTGGCTCTGACGTGCCCTACTGCGTGCTGGGCTGCACCGCTCTGGCCCAGGGCCGGGGCGAGGTGCTCACCCCCCTGTCCCCCCTGCCCCACTGCTGGGTGGTGGCCTGCAAGCCCGACTTCCCCGTGTCCACCCCGGAGCTGTTCGCCCGCATCGACAGCTGCCGCATCCGCCGCCGCCCCGACGCCGACGGCCTGATGGCCGCTCTGGACCAGGGGGACCTGATGGAGGTGGCCCGGCGGATGTACAACGTGTTCGAGGACGTGCTCCCCGAGCGGCAGTTTGCCCGGGTGGCCGACATCAAAAACACCCTGATCCAGCAGGGCGCTCTGGGGGCCAACATGAGCGGCACCGGCCCCACCGCCTTCGGCCTGTTTGCCAGCCAGACCCAGGCCCAAGCCGCCTACGACGCTCTGAAGCAGCGCTATCAAGAGGTTTTTCTGGCCGAGACCGTTTAATCTTCCCACTTTCCGCCCATACTGTAAGCAAATTACTTACGGTATGGGCGGTTTTTTGCCGCCGGGAGGGATTTTTATGGATCGCAAACTGAGACGCTGGGAGTTGGCCCTGATGCTGGGCGTGGCCCTCGCTCTGGTGCTGGGGGCCTGGCTGGGGGGCGAACAGCGCGCACTGGCCGATCAAGTGGTCCGACTCCACGTCATCGCCAACTCAGACTCAGCGGAGGACCAGGCCCTGAAGCTGGCGGTGCGGGACGGGGTGCTCTCCCGGGCGGAGGCCCTTTATCCCCCCGACGCCACTCTGGACCAGGCCCGGGCCGCCCTGGCGGGCCATCTGGACGAGCTGGCGGCGGCGGGCCAGGCGGTAGTGGACGCCCACGGCGGCACAGACCGGGTCACCGCCCAGCTCACCCGCTGCTGGTTCCCCACCAAGACCTATGACGGCTTCGCCCTCCCAGCCGGGGAATATGAAGCCCTGCGGGTGGTCATCGGCAGCGGCCAGGGGCAGAACTGGTGGTGCGTGGCCTATCCTCCCCTGTGCCTGGGCGCGGCCAGCGAGACGGTAGACGACGCCGCCCAGGCCGGCCAGTTCACCTCCGGCCAGGCCAAGCTGGTGGCAGGCGACTCCGGGCCTTATGTGTTGAAATTCAAGGGCATGGAGCTGCTGGGGAAGCTGGAGGGGTGGTTTTCCTGAAAACCCCCGGCGGCCAGAGCATTTTCTTCTCTGGCCGCCGGGGTGCGTATGGATAAGCGGTCAACTTTTTTCATTCCCCCATCGTCCTACTAAATTTTATCATTGGCAAGGCCCCGTCCCCGGAGACATCCGGCGCCGGGGTCTTTCGTCATTTTATCGACACATTTTTTCTATTCTGATATTATCTTGTGCAACTATGCCAATTTCAGATTGCTGTTCCCCGCTGGTTTCCCCGCTTTGCCCCGGTTCCATAGCCGTTTCCCAATTACGAATCGATACGAATTGAAAGGAGCGTCCCTATGAATCTCCCTGTGAAGCCGTATATCAAAAACAAACTGAAAACCAGCTATGCCGTGGAGGGCCCCGAGACACAGTATACCATTGACTGCGGCGACGGCGTGAACGTCCACACCGTCTCGGAAAAGGCCCGGCAGGCCCTTCAGCACCTGGACCACTCCCTGGCCCAGAACTATCCCCACACCGTGGTCATGAAGGAGAGCATCCAGCGCTATTGGCAGGACATCGTCCCCCTGGCCCCGGAGCGCATCTTCCTGGGGGAGGGCTCCCAAAGTCTGCTGTATGACGTGTGCCGCTTATTTTTAGAGCCTGGGGACCGTGTCACGGGCATCGGACCCTGCTACGCGGAGTTTGCCAGCGACGTGGGCATGTGGGGGGCGGAATATGACTTTGTCCCCCTGCGCCCGGAAAACCGGTTCCGCTTTGACCCGGAGGAGATGCTGGCCCACATCGGCCAGCAGCACAAGCTGGTGTACATCGACTCCCCCAACAACCCCACCGGCCAGGCCATCCCCCTGGCCGACATCCGCCGGGTGGTGGCCCTGGCGGCCCAGCTGTCCATCCCCGTCATCATCGACGAGGCCTATGGGGACTATCTGCCCCGGGAGGAGTCGGCCATCGGCCTGACGGATACCTTTGAAAATCTGGTGGTGCTGCGCAGCTTCTCCAAGGCCCACGGTCTGGCGGGCATCCGGGCAGGCTATGGCATCCTGCCGCCCCAGCTCACCGTACCCCTGGACAACATCACCCACCCCTACATCTGCTCCTGCCCCGCCCGGGCGGTGGCCCAGGCCGCCTTAGAAGACGAGGGGTTCTTAGACCACACCCGCCAGGTGACCGCCCAGCTGAAGGCCCCCTTCTTGACCGAGCAGTGGGACACCCTCACCCTCTCCTACACCCGCCCGGAGACCCCCATCTTCCTCCTCACCCACCCGGACCCCGCCGTGGACCTGAAGGCCTGCTTCGACCCCTTCCACATCAAGGTGGTGTCGGGCCGCTCCTTTGTGGGACTGGGCCAGAACTCGGCCCGGCTGCGGGTGCCCCTGCCCCAGGACCAGGAGGCCGTGCTGGAAGCTATCCGGCAGATCGACCAGCAGCTCAGTGAAAAGCGCTGACCTTCGTCAAATCCCGGCGGCGGCGAGGGCCCCTTTTTGTGTAGTTTTTCTCTTTTTCTCCCCCGTTTTTTGTCGTACACTGAGATGACGAGATAAACTGTTAGGAGGTCATTCCATGGACGTGAAAACCATCACCCTGGCGTCAGGCGCCACCGTCCCCGCCCTGGGACAGGGCACCTGGTATCTGGGGGACGACCCGGCTGCCCGGGCGCGGGAGATCTCAGCCCTGCGCACCGGCGTGGGCGCGGGGATGCGCCTGATCGACACGGCGGAGATGTACGGCGGCGGACGCAGCGAAAAGCTGGTGGGCGAGGCCATCGCCAACACCCCCCGGGAGGAGTTGTTCCTGGTGTCTAAGGTCCTGCCGGAGAACGCCGGAGAGAAGCATATCTTCCAGTGCTGCGACGCCACCATGAAGCGCATGGGCGTGGACTATCTGGACCTGTATCTCCTCCACTGGCGGGGCAGCGTGCCCCTGGCGGAGACGGTCCGCTGTCTGGAGCAGCTGAAGGAGATGGGCAAAATCAAAAATTGGGGCGTGTCCAACTTCGACATCGACGACATGGAGGAGCTGTGGCGCATCTCCCAGGGCCGGAACTGCCAGGTGAACCAGGTGCTCTATCACATGGGCTCCCGGGGCATCGAATATAGCCTGCTGCCCTGGATGCGGGAGCACCAGGTGGCCCTGATGGCCTACTGTCCCCTGGCCCAGGGCGGCTCCCTCCGCCGGGGGCTGCTGAATAACTCCGCCGTGCTGGCCATCGCCGAAAAGCACCACGCCACCCCCATCCAGGTGCTGCTGGCCTGGTGCGTCCGGGACGGACACACCATCGCCATCCCCCGCACCGGTCACCCGGACCACACCCTGGAAAACGCCGGGACCAACGCCCTGACTCTGGACGAGGAGGACCTGGCCCGCATCGACCGGCAGTACGCGCCCCCCACCCACAAGATGTATCTGGACATCCAGTGACGAAACGCTGCAAAAGCCGCCCCCCGGTAAGCCCGGGGAGCGGCTTTTTTCTGTTAGGCTATTTTGCTTTACAATTGCAGCAGTATCTCGCTTAAGCGTTTTCCCGCCGAGCCGCCGAAGTCCTCCGCCCGGCGGATGCGCAGGAAGGCGGAGCCATAGATCATCCGCTCGTTTTCCAGCTCGTCGTCGTCCCCCAGAAAGATGCCCAGGACATAGGCCCCAGCCCGGCGCAGCTTCCTCACCTGAAAGCAGGTGTCCCGCACGGCCTCCTCCCCCACATACTTTTTGGGTTTGCCCGCCCGGACCCGCCCGCTGACCATGTCGTTGGGCAGGCCGTCGCTGAAGACGATGAGGATCTTGTGGTCCTCCCGCCGACGCATCAGGTCCACCCCGGCAGCGGCCAGGGCTAACCCGTCCCGGTTGTTGGACGTGGCCCGATACTCCAATATCTTTCGGTCCGCCGCCGGGCCGTCGTCATAGTCCCGGAAGCGGCGCAGCACCGTGTGATCCCCATAGGTGCAGTAGCTCATCACCCGGTGGGGGATGTGGATGGCACTGAGGGCGGCGCTGAACAGATAGCTCTGCATGGCCACCATGGCCTGGCGGACGGACTGAGAGCCGCTGGCGTCGATGAGCAGCTCCACCACCACGGTGGAGTCATCCTGGCGGAACACCTTTTCAAACAGCTTGGGGTCCCGGCACCGGCCCGCCTTCCAAAGCTCCCGGCTGACCAGGGCGCCCCAGTTCGCCCGATAGGTCTCCGGCTCGCTCTTCAGATTCAGGGCGTTGCGAAAGGCCTGCTCGATGCTGCGGATGCCCTGGCGGACAGAGCTCTCGTGCGCCTCCACCATCCTCTGGTTTCCTGCGCGGCTGGCCCGCAGATTTTCCGCCCGGGCGGAGGTCCCCTCATAGGCGCTCTCAGGCAGGCCGTCGGTGAAGAGCAGCTTGCGGTTTTCGTGGATGTCCACGCACACCGTCCGCTCCAGCTCCTCCAGGGCCTGGGCCGTCTGATAGCTGGGGCCGAAGTTCTTCTCCAGGCTCTCCGGGATGGCCGCCAGGGCGTTCTCCGGCAGCTCGATGCCGTCGGTGAGCACGCTCCCTGCCTTTTCATAGCTCAGTTCTGCCTGCTGTAGGTCCGGCTCCGGCGGCTCCCCCTCGTCCAGGGGCTGGGCCAGGGGGTCGGGCCTGCCCATGTTCTCGGGCACCGGGTCCTGGTCGTGGTCGGGGGCAAAATAGCGGGTGAATATCTTTTTATACAGCAGCACCGCCCGCTCCACCAGGGCCTGGGCGGTCCGGCACTGGGCGCTCTCCTCCGTCATGGAGACAAAGCGCTCCACCACCTCTTCAAAGCCCTTGAAATTCTGGAGAATGAGCAGGCTGTCACGGTCCGCCGCCTGGGGGAACTGGCGGACCATCCAGCAGATATACATCCAGTTCCGGGCGGTGGCGCGCAGGCGCAGGGGGTCGCCCTCCAGCAGCTGCCGGGCGGCCTGCTGGGCCATGGTCTGGACACCGGGGCGCTCCGCCCGGAGGCCCAGGCGCACGGCATACTCCAGACACATGTGGGCAATGGGCAGCAGCACCTCCATATTATAGTCGGCGTAGCGGTGCCGCCGCAGCCACACATTCAGCTCGTCCAGGCCGAACAGCTTGTCCGCCCCGCCTAAGATCACGCCCTCATAGGCCGCCGCCATGCCCCCCAGCTGGCGCACCGGGTCGCTCATCTTCTTCACATACTCCGGGATGGGCCGCTGCCGGTGGTCCTCTGACACCGTCAGGAACAGGCTTTCCTCTCTGTCAATGCTCACGATGCGCTCCCGTCACACAAATCTGGTCATGACAACGTCCTGGACCAGCTGATGCTCATACTCGTCAAAGCACTTATTTGTAATGCCCAGGGCAATGGCGTCCTTGGCGTCCATGCCGTCGGTCATCATCCGCAGGGCGGCCACCATGCCCCGCATGTCCACGGGCCGGGTGGAGATCTCCCCGTTTATCGCCTTCTCGTTCAGGTCCAGGAACAGACCCACACAGCGCTTCACGTCCTCCTCTGAGGCCCCGGGGGCGTCGGCCAGCAGCAGACGGCGCAGCTGCCCCTCCTCCAGGGCGGGCATACGGATGACCACAAAACGGGAGACCAGGGCCTCGTTCAGCTCCCGGGTCCCGGCGTAGCCATAGTTCATGGTGGCGATGAACCGGGTGGCCGGGTGCATGGGGATGGGCTGATAGCCGGGCACGTCGATGAGACGGCGATAGTCCAGCACCGAGTGCATCACGGCCATGGCCTCGTTTTTTGCCATGTTGATCTCGTCCAGGATGCAGAAGCCGCCCTCCTCCGCCGCCTGGGCCACCGGGCCCCGGCGCAGCCGCACCTCGCCGCCGGTAAAGGTGTCTGTGCCGATGAGGGTGCTGCTGTCTGTGTTCACGTGGAAGGAGATATTATAGCTGGGCCGGCCAAACAGCCAGGCCAGATTATCCGCCAGAATGTTCTTGCCCGTGGCCTTCTCGCCGCACAGCAGGATATTTTCTCCCTGCAAAAGGGCGGCCACGGCCAGATCTAAGACCTCCTCGCCGATAAAGTCCACCGGCGGCTTGGCAATGCGCCCCCGGGCCGCCGGGTCCACGGGATAGCGGGCCTTGAACCGCTCCAGTTCTGTCTTCAATTCTTCTCTCATAACGCGCTCCGTCTCTGCGCTCCGGCAAGAAAAAAGCGCCGGGGCAGCTGTTTTTGCAAGTTTGATTATAGCTTTGGGGCAAATGGTTGTCAATGGCAGAGAAAGTTTGCCCTCCCCCCTTGACAAAACTCTTCTACATCCGTAGAATATAATCAAGCTACAACTGTAGAACATTTTCATAGAAGGGAGGATAAAACTATGACCCGTGACACGCGGCGGCTGCCGGACGCGGAGCTGGCGGTGATGCAGGCTCTTTGGGCCTGCCAGACCCCGGCGGGGCGGAGCGACCTGGAGGGCGTTTTGCAGAGCACCCACCCCATGGCCGCCACCACCCTGCTCACCCTGCTGTCCCGGCTGGGGGACAAGGGCTTTGTCCGCAGCGAGAAGGTCGGGCGCAGCGCCCGATACACCCCCCTGGTCTCTCAGGAGGACTATCTGGCCGGGCAGAGCCGCCGGTTTTTGGACCAGCTGTGCGGCGGCAGCCTGTCCACCTTTGCCAACGCCCTGTGCAGCAGCGGGCTCACCCGCCAGGAGCTGGATGAGCTGCGCGACCTGTTGAATGGAGGGAAGTTATGAGCCTCACCGATAACCACAGCTTTCGCCTTTTCACTTTCGTGTTTCTCAGCCTGTTTGTGGGCTTTCTTTTGCTCTACCGGTGCAATGACGACGGGCCCCGCTCCCGCCAGGACTCCACCCACCGCTATCAGCCGCTGATGAACGCCGATCTGCTGCCCCTTATGGTCTTCTTTTTGCTGCCCCTGGGGCTGCTGTTCGTGGGGCCGGGCCGCATGGCACAGCTTGCGCTGTCCGTGCTCTTCCAGTGCTTTCTTCACCTGGCCGTATACTATGCCCTGCTCCTGCCCCTCACGCCCCTGCTCCGCCGGTTCATCAGCGCCCGGGGCTGCGCCATGCTGTGGCTCCTCCCCAATTTTCTCTATCTGTGCTTCAATTCCGGTCTGATGCCCGACGCCCCCGCTTTCGTCCTGCGCACCCGGGGAAACTGGATCTGGCTGGTCCTGGGGCTGTGGCTGGTGGGGACCATTTCCGTGTTCGGGTGGAACACCCTGTCCCACCTGCGCTTCCGGCGGCAGTTGCTGGAAGGAGCATGGCCCATCACGGACGAGGAAGTCTTGGACATCTGGCAGGAGGAGATGGACCAGGCCCAGATGGAGCCCCTCTCCTGCCCCCTGGTGATCTCCCCCCACACCTCCACCCCCCTGACGGTTGGCCTGTTCCGCTGGACCTTGCAGGTGGTGCTGCCCCTGCGGGCCTATACCCCCGACGAGCTGCACCTGGTCTTCCGCCACGAGATCGTCCATATCTGCCGCCGGGACAGCTGGAACAAGTTCTTTCTCATGTTCTGCACCGCCCTGTGCTGGTTCGACCCCCTCATGTGGATGGCCATGCGCCGCAGCGCCGAGGACACGGAGCTCAGCTGTGACGAGACCGTCCTCCTGGACGCGGACGAGGCCACCCGGCGGCAGTATGCCCAGCTGCTGCTCACCACCGCCGGGGACGGACGGGGATACACCACCTGTCTCTCCCCCGTAGCCGCCTCCCTGCGCTATCGCCTGCGCAGCGTGGTCGCCCCCCGCCGCCGGGTGGCGGGCGGCATTCTGGTGGGGCTGACCCTGTTTCTCCTTATGTCCTCCTTCGGCTATGTGGCCCTGTCCTTTGACGAGCGCCCGGGGGCTGAAGTTCTCTTCGGCGGCGACCCGGCGGGCTATACCCTCCACTCCGTCCGGCGGGACGGGGAGCTGCTGGACTGCTCTGACCCGGAGGCCCTGATGGACTACCTCTCCGCCCTGCCCCTGGCCCACCTCACCGGGGACTATGACTATGAGGACCAGGACCAGGCCACCTATGTGCTCTACTTCGACGCCCCCAAAGAAGTGACCAGGAACCTGTGCGTGGTTCTCTCCGGCCGGCAGTGCAAGATGGACCTCTCCAATGGCCGCGCCTTCCAGCCCTACTATCTGCCGGAGGGTGTGGATATTGAACAGCTGGATAGTCTGTTGACGTCTTAAATAAATATCTTTACAAAATGGCATCCGCAGACCGATATTCCGTCTGCGGATGCCATCTTCCATTCTTATTCCTTTCCCCGATATCCATATCGCTCTGCATTTCCCAGCAAATACAGAAAGGCAAAAGCCGGAATGCGGATCAGTTCTTTTCCATTTGGCGCATGATGTGTTCCGTAATCATCTGGCCGCTTTGTCACAATGATGGCGGCGCTGGCCTCGTCACTCAGGGTACAAATCGCAGAGTCGTCTGGAATGGGAGCCTGTTCCCGGTATTTCACTTCGATCAGAATGTTCTTGATGTTTGGGTAGTCCACCACCACATCAATTTCTTTATTCTTGCGTCCGCCCCGGTAATACCCTACCCTGGTCGCCTGTTGATAATAAAACGCCGCGACGTGCTTATAGACGGCCGTTTCTACCATTTTTCCAAGCTCAATGGGGTTTGTCAGCACGTCATCATCCATCAAAACGGCATTTCGGATCGCCGCATCCGCAATATAGATTTTCGGCTGGGCCTTCAGCACCTTGCGTCCGCCCATCTCCACCGGCCAGCTCTGATAGATCAAATTTGCGCTCTCCAAATAATTGATATAGCTCTCCACCGTCGGCCTGCTGACGCCGCTCAGTTCCTTTGCTATGGCTGTGAAGGAAACGATCTCAGAAGAGACATTGCAGAGGTATAAGAATATCCGCTCCAGCTCTGTCGCGCTGCGTATTTTGTAAAGAGAAGGCAGGTCCCGCTTCAGAACCTTATCTACCACATCCTCCCGCATGATCTGCTGGGCCATCAGGTCGTTCGAAGCCAGCGCCAATTCAGGGAAACCGCCCACTTGCAGATAGCGGGAAAAGTGGTTCTGTATTCCGTCCAGCTTCATCATCACACTGGTGCGCTCCTGCTGCGTCATTTTCAAGAACGCGGTGGGCCGTATATCCGGGCCAAGCTCCGGGGTGTCGACGCCAATCAGCGCGCAATATTCAAAAAAGGACAAGGTCGGGACCTGGATAACGCTCCACCGCCCCGCGCCGCTCTCTGTGCTTCCCTTTATCAGCGCCGGACTGGCCGACCCCGTTGCGACCATCTGCGTGGATGGCTGCAAATCATAAATCGTTTTCATCCACTTGTCCCACTCGCTGGCATACTGCACTTCGTCGAAGAAGTAATAGCAGTCTTTATCTGCCCACACGTTGGCGTGGTAGCAATCCAGAATATCATCCAGGCCGCTGAGCTTGAGCATGGGGTGGTCCAGGGAAATGAACACGATGCGCTGTGGCGGCACCCCTCGCTTCAACAGGGTGTCGATCATCTGATATTGAATGGTGGTCTTTCCCACACGCCGGGTCCCAGTCAGGACGACTGTTCGCCGCAGATCCCGCTGCTCCAGGCGTTTCATCGCTTCATAATAGGCAAAACGGCGATAGTGCTTTGTAAAGTCAGGGTGGACCGCGCCTGTGACCCACCAGGGATTAAACGCCTTTAAAACCTTTAATATCTGCGCCTGCGTCGCAATGGCCATCTCCATCACCTCGTCAATATTTTATTGCCTATTTTCCATTTTGTCAATATGATATTAAAGTATACTTATATTATTTGCTTCATGATATGATATTTTCGTAAAATAAAGCACACGCGCATACCGTTTTCGATATGCGCGTGTGCTGTTTCATCAGAACTTAACCCGCCACAAAGCGGATGACCATGCCGTTTTCTTTGCAGAAGGTCTGGAAGCGCTCGGTGCTGTTTTCGCCGCCGAACTCCTCCAGCAGCAGCTCGCCCAGGTCCTTGTCCAGGCCGTGCTTCCGGCGCAGCTGGACCAGCAGGTGCCGCCCGGCCTCCTCGCCCATGTTGCAGCGGAAGGGATAGGGGTCCTTGCCGTGGGCGGCCTGGCTGGCGGGGCCACGGTCCTCGCCCACAAAGACCACGCTGTCGTCGGTCAGGCGGATGGCCCGGCTGCCCGCCTCAGAGGCGAACAGGCCATACTCCCCGTCCTCCAGGTCCCGGTCGATCTGCTTCCAGAATGGGGCGTTCCACCGGTCCTCCAGGCGCTCGGCCTCCTTCCGGGGCAGAGCCCGGACCTGCTGGGGCAGGGTCTCCTTCATGGGCACCCACTGGGGGTCGCCCTTGGTCAGCACGGTGCGGCTGCCGTCGGCGCCCATCTGATACAGGTGCTGCTCGCCCTCGTCCATGGCATAGGTGACGAACAGGTCCTTCACCAGGCCGTTCATCTCCTGATAGGCGTTGGCCGTCTCGGTGTGGCCCTTCATGGGGGCCAGGGCGGCCAGCAGGCGGCCATAATACCAGGCCTGCATGTGCTTGGGGGCGTTGAAGCGCTGCCACAGCTTGTCCCCCACCTTCCGGCGGTCATTATACATGCTGTGCAGATTGGCCAGCTTGTCGGCCAGGATCAGCTTCTTCTCCCGCAGCCCGGCGTCGGTGGCCTGGGCGATGGCCTGGAGCTTGCGCTGATACCACACCCGGCGCTTGTCCTCGGTGTGGGCGTTGACCAGGGTGGCCACATCCACGCCGAAGCGCTCGTAGATGTCCAGCAGAGTGGCCTGGGTGTCCTCCAGCACATCGTGGAGAGCTCCGGCGGCCAGCAGATCAAAGTCGGCGTCCATGCCGTCCAGGGCGGCCACCGTGGCCACCGGGTGAAGGACATAGGGCCGGTCAGAGCCCTTGCGGGCGGCCCCGCTGTGGCAGGCAGCGGCATACTGGATGGCCCGCTCCACCACGTCCGCCTGGCCCTGGGCGGCGGCCTGGGTCTTCCAGTCCTCCTGGCTGCCGTTCCAGATGGTCTGATACCGGGCGGTGGTCTCCTGGTCAAAGCAGGCAAACAGGATGCGCATACCGTACTTGGGGTTGATCTGCATCCAGTCGAAAGCGGTCTTCAGGGCGATCTGGGTGGCCTCCTTCTTGGGATAGCCATAGGCCCCGGTGGAGATGGCGGGAAAGGCGATGCTGTGCAGGCCGTTCTGCCGGGCCAGCTCCAGACTGTTCCAATAGCACCGGCGCAGCAGGGCGGCGTCCTCCTCCTTGCCGGAGTAGATGGGACCCACGGTGTGGATGACGTGCTTGGCCTTCAGATCATAGCCCCCGGTGATCTTGGCCTGGCCGGTGGGGCAGCCGTTCAGCTTGCGGCACTCCTCCAGCAGCTTGGGACCGGCGGCCCGGTGGATGGCCCCGTCCACGCCGCCCCCGCCCAGCAGGGTCTCGTTGGCGGCGTTGACGATGCAGTCGGTCTCCGCCTGGGTGATGTCCATGGTGGCAAAGCCCACGGTGTTCTCCCCGGGCTGGGGCAGGTCCTTGATAAAGATGCCCTGGATCAGGGGCTTAGACAGGAAAAAGGACTGGCCCCAGGGGTTGAGCAGGATGCCCGCCAGCTGGGGGTTCATCAGGGCCTTTTGCAGATAGGTGTCGATGGTCTCGGTGACGGTGGAGCTGCGCTGGCCCTTGTCCGCCTCCTCGGGGCTGGTAAAGGCGGCGTATACCATGGCGCCGCTCTTCAGGTTCAGGGTGCGGATCTTGCAGCGGAAGTCCGCCGGGAAGGGGACGGTGTCCCCGGTCTTGGTGCCCTCAGACACCAGCTTGTCCGCGGCCTCCTTGGGAATCTCCACCGGCACGGTGAGCCGGTCTCCCCGGGCCATGGCGTTCTGAACGGCCTCCAGCACGCCGGCGGCCAGCTTCTCCTTGGGCTGCTCCTTGTTGTCATACACCTGGGAGACGGCCTGCTCCACGCCCTCCATGGCCTGGGTCCGCTCCTGGCGGTTGATGTGAATGATAAAGTCTTGGTCCATTGGGTCTTTCCTCCTTCAATGGGTCCTCCGCCGGGGCGGATGATCGTTGGGTCCCCGGGGGGACAGTATCAGTTTACCAGATACGGCGGAAAAAATCTACTGCTTCCGGCCAATTCATTCCAAAAGCGTAAAAAACGGCGGTCCCGTCTCTTCTCCGGGACCGCCGTTTCAGCATTTTTCAGCCCTCTTCGCCCTTCAGCGCCCGGTCAAAGCGCTCCATCATCCACCGGGCCTGGCGGGACAGGGGGACGTCCGGGTCGCAGACATAGCCCGCCTGCATCAGGGTGTCCTCCCCCAGGATGGGCACCCGGCGGATCTCCGGGCTGCTGTAGGGGGAGCAGACGTCCATCATCCCCAGGCAGCACACGTCGGTGCGGGCCAGCATACTGGCGGCCAGGTGGTCGCTGTTGGTATACACCCAGTGGTCCAGCTCCTGGGCATCCACCGCCCCCACGCTCACCGTCTCCAGGTGGTGCTCCACCGAGAAGAAGTCCCGCACGCCCCGGAGGAACTTCAGCTTAGACAGCTGGTCCACGTCCACCGTCTCCACCTCATACAGGGGGTGCCTGGGCCCCACGTAGAGACACAGCCGCTTCCCGCCCCGGGGCAGAAACTTCAGCCGCTTATAGCTGACGATGTTCCGAAAGACCTCCAGCCGCTTTTGGGCAACGAAAACGATGCCCAGCTCTGAAATACCCTGGTGGACCTGGTCCACGATCTCCTCCACGCTGCCCTGGTGATACTCGATGTGGGCGTCCTCTCCCCAGGCCTGATAGAAATCCACCAGCAGTTGGGGGATCATCCGGCTGGGATAGGCGGACAGGCGCAGGCTGTTCTCCCCCTCGGGCACGGCCAGAGAGGCCAGCTTTTCCGCAGCCTTGCGCATGATCATGGCATATTCCAGCACCGCCCGGCCAAAGGCGGTGGGCTGGACGCCCTTGCCGCTGCGCACCAGCAGCGGGCGGCCCAGCTCCTCCTCCAGGGCCCGGATGTTCTTGCTCACGTTGGGCTGAGAGGTGTTCAGACACTCGGCGGCCCGGGACAGGCTGCCCTTTTCATAGGCGGTCACAAATATCTCCAGCTGGCGCAGATCCACGCGTCTTCCCCTCTTTCCCTGTCGGTTTTACGGCTTGCTTCCAGTATAGCCAAAAATTTCAGGGTCGGCAAGGGCTGAACATTAGAAAATACAGCGAAAATAGTTAAAATATTTCATCTCCACGTAAAACACGCCGGATTTTCCAACTATTTCTAGTGTTTTTCATCTTGTGGAAAATGCCGGTCACATCATGCTCCGCCCCAGCTGCGCCTCGGCGGTGTTCACCAGCTCCCCGCTGCGGACCATCTGGAACAGGGCCTCGATGTCGGGCTGGAAGAACCGGTCCTCCTTGGCATAGGCCACCTGCTGCCGCACCTGGTCGTGAAGACGGGCAGTCACGGGGGACTGCTTCTCCGGCAGCATGTCGATGGCCTGGAGGGCCACCATGATCTCGATGGCGATGACGTAATCCAGCTTGCGCACCGCCTGGCAGGCCCGGCGGGCGGCGTTATAGGACATGGACACCGGGTCCTCCTGCCCGGCGCAGGTGGGGATGGAGTCGATGCTGGCGGGGATGGCCAGCAGCTTGATCTCGTTCACCAGTCCGGCGGCCACATACTGGGGGATCATCATGCCGTTGTTCAGGCCCGGCTCGGCCACCAAAAAGGCGGGCAGGCCGTCGTTCAGGTTCCGGTCCACCATGCGGGAGATGCTCCGCTCCGTCTCCTTGCCCGCGATGGCGCAGGCCATGCCGATGATGTCCGCGTGGGAGCCGACAAAGGTCCCGTCGAAGTTGCCGCACATCAGGGCCACGCCGTCCCCGTCCTCGGTGCCGAAGATCTCCGGGTTGTCGCTGATGGAGTGCATCTCCTCCACAATGGCCGTCTGGGCCTCGCCCACTAAGCGGCGGATAGAGGCGTGGACCTGGGGCATGGCCCGCAGCAGGCAGGAGTCCTGGACCTTGTCCCCCGCGTGCTTCTCGCACAGCTCGCTGCCCGCGAGCATGTCCCGCATGAGTTGGGCGGCCTGCTGCTGCTCCGGGTGGGCCTTGGCGGCGTGGATGCGCGCGTCCAGAGCCTTGGGCGTGCCCCGCAGGGCCTCGTAGCACAGCACCCCGGCGATCTCCGCATTCTTGGCCGCCAGGATCGAGTCGTAGCTGGCCAGCAGGCCGAAGGCGGTGACGGAGATGGTGCCGTTGAGCATGGACAGGCCCTCCTTGCACTCCAGCTCCAGGGGCTCCAGGCCCTCCCGCTCCAGCACCTGGGCGGTGGGCACCTTCTGGCCCTTCTCCAGGATATAGCCCTCGCCGATGTAGGTCAGGGCCAGGTGGGCCTCCACGCTGAGATAGGCCACCGAGCCCTCTCCGGGGGCATAGGGGGTGATGTTCCGGTTCAGGAACTGGCGGATGCGCTCCAGGGTCTCCAGGCGGATGCCGGAGTGGGCCTTGCCCGCGTTCAGAATGGTCATCAGCATGACGGCCCGGGCCTCCTCCTCCGTCAGCGGCTCGCCCACGGCGCAGGCGTGGG
>URNZ01000025.1 GCA_900549405.1 uncultured Eubacteriales bacterium
CCCTCATCCGTCATGGCTGCGCCATGCCACCTTCTCCCCTGCGGGGCGAAGGCTAAAACTCATCACTCATCACTCATCACTCCTAACTCCCCAACATTGCCACCACCTCAAAAATCGGCTATAATAGCTCTATCCCCGCTCAGCAGGCGGGATGATTTTAAGGAGGACACAGCTATGCTTTTGAATATATTGGCCGTTGGCGACGTGGTGGGCGAGGGCGGCCTGGACATTCTCTCCCGCCGTCTGGACGGGCTGCGGCAGGAGACACAGGCCAACTTTGTGGTGGTCAACGGGGAGAACGCCTCCGGCGTGGGCATCACCCCCGCCCAGGCCCGGCGGATTCTGGAGGCCGGGGCCGACGTGATCACCCTGGGCAATCACACCTGGAACCGGCTTCAGATCGGGGACTATCTGGACAAGGAGGAGCGCATTCTCCGCCCCGCCAACTACGCCGGGCGGGTGCCGGGCCGGGGCATGGGCATCTACTCCTGCAAGGGGCTGCGCATCGCCGTTCTGAATCTGATGGGCCGGGCGGAGCTGAACTCCAACCTGGACAACCCCTTTAAAATGGCCAACAGCCTGCTGCGCAGCGGCGGCTTCGACCTGGCCCTGGTGGACTTCCACGCCGAGGCCACCAGCGAAAAGGGCGCCATGGGCTGGTTTCTGGACGGCAAGGTCCAGGCCGTGTGGGGCACCCACACCCACGTGCCCACCGCCGACTGTCAGATCCTGCCCCGGGGCACCGGCTTTGTCACCGACCTCGGCATGACCGGCCCCAGCCGCTCCGTCCTGGGCATCAAGCCGGAGAACTCCATCAACCTGTTTATGGGCGGCCTGCCCCGGCGGTATGAGGAGGCGGAGGGCAACTGCAAGCTCAACGCCTGCCTGTTCACCATCGACACGGAGAAAAAGCGCTGCACCGGCGTCCGCCGGGCGGATATTCAGGAGTGAAGCCCATGCTGAACATCATTCACGGGGCGGACTTCCATCTGGACAGCCCCTTTTCCGGCCTCAGCCCGGAGCGGGCGGCCCAGCGGCGGGGGGAGCAGCGGGACCTGCTGACCCGCCTGGCCCAGCTGGCCCGGGAGAAGCAGGCCGACCTGGTGCTGCTGTCCGGCGACCTGATGGACGGGGAGACCGTCTATCGGGAGACGGCCCAGGCTCTCTCCCAGGCATTGGGCGGCATCCCCTGCCCGGTGTTCCTGGCCCCGGGCAACCACGACTGCTATAGCCCCTCCTCGGTGTACGCCACCCTGGACTGGCCGGACAACGTCCACATCTTCACTTCTCCCGCTGTGGAGGGGGTGGACCTGCCCCAGCTCAACTGCACCGTCTATGGCCGGGCCTTCTGTTCCCCCCACGAGACGGACTCCCCCCTGGCCGGCTTTCAGGCGGCGGAGGACGGACGGCTGACGCTGGCCTGTCTCCACGGGGACACGGCCCCCGGCAGCGGCTACGGCCCCATCTCCCAGGAGGAGATCGCCGCCAGCGGCCTGGACTATCTGGCCCTGGGCCACGTCCACCAGTACAGCGGCCTGCAGCGGGCGGGGCGGACCGTCTGGGCCTATCCCGGCTGTCCCGAGGGCCGGGGCTTTGACGAGACGGGGGAGAAGGGCGTGCTGCTCCTCCACGCCCAGCCGGGACAGGTGGTGGGGGAGTTCGTCCCCCTGTGCCGCCGCCGGTATCAGGACATCCGGGTGGACGTCACCGGCTCTGACCCCCTGGACGCCGTGCTGAATGCTCTGCCCCCGGCCACGGAGGAGGACATCTATCGCATCACCCTTACCGGGGCCTGCACCGCCCCGGATCTGGCCAGACTGCAGCGGGCCCTGGCCCCCCGGTTCTACGGTCTGACCGTGCGGGACGAGACCCGGCTGCCCCAGGACCTGTGGCAGCGGCGGGAGGAGGACAGCCTGACAGGGCTGTTCCTCAGCCACATGTGGGACTTGTGCCAGCAGCGGCCCGACGACCCCGTCTGCCGTCTGGCCGCCCGCTTCGGTCTGGCCGCACTGGAAAACGGGGAGGACATCTGCCCATGAAAATCAGAACCATGACCGCCATCTTCGGCAAGCTGGACCGGGCCCGGCTGGAGCTGGGGGACGGTCTGAACCTGATCTGCGCCCCCAACGAGGGGGGAAAATCCACCTGGTGTGCCTTCTGGCAGGCCATGCTCTATGGCTTCGACACCCGGGAGCGGGACCGGAAGGGCCATCTGGCGGAGAAAAACCGCTATCAGCCCTGGTCCGGGACCCCCATGGCCGGGGAGCTGGAGGTGGAGTGGCGGGGCCGGGATATCACCATCCGCCGGGGCCCCAAAAACGGCGCACCCTTCGCCGCCTTCTCCGCCGTGTACACCGGGACGGAGGAGCCGGTACCCGGTCTCACCGCCGACACCTGCGGGGAGCTGCTCACCGGCGTGGGCCGGGAGGTGTTTCAGCGCTCCGCCTTCCTGGGCAGCGGGGGAGACCTGTCCGTCACCGCCGCCCCAGAGCTGGAGCGGCGCATCGCCGCCCTGGTCTCCTCCGGCCAGGAGGACGTGTCCTTTTCCCAGACCCAGGCCCGCCTGCGGGAGTGGCTCAACCGCCGCCGGGTGAACAAGAGCGTGGGCCAGATCCCCAAGCTGGAGCAGGAGCTGTCCCAGGTGGAGGAGCAGCTGAGCCAGCGCTCCGCCCTGTGCGGGGAGATCGCCCATCTGGAGGAGACCGTCCGGGCCTTAGAGGGGCAGCGGGCCGACGCCCTCTCCCGCCTCCGCCGCAGCCGTCTGGCCGCCCAGAATCAGCTGGACCAGACCCGGCAGGAGGCCCGGTCCGCCCTGGACGAGGCCCGGGAGCAGCTGGCTCAGCTGGAGCAATACGGCCCCCTCCCGCCGAAAGGCCGGCTGAAACAGGCCCAGGGGGAGCTGCAATACTTAAAGGTGCTGGACGAGGAGATCCGCCAGGCCGAGGCCGACCACAAGGCGGCGGAGGACCACTATGTCCAGACTCAGATCGCCATCCAGGACCAGCACTTCCCCGGTCTCACCGGGGAGGAGGCTCTGGCCCAGGTCCACAAGGACCTGGACCAGCACCGCAGCTGTCTGGCACAGGCCGAAAAGAAAGCCCTGTGGGCCAAGCTCCTGCCCCTGTTGGGCCTGCTGGCCGCTGCGGGCGGCGGGGCCTTCGGCTATTTCGTCCAAGGGCAGCCCGTTGGCCTGCCCCTGGCCGCCGGAGCAGCCGTATTTGTGCTGACCCTGATCGTTTCCAGCGTGTGCCGGAGCAAGGCTCGGGGGCTGAAAGACCGGGGAGAAAAAATTCTGGCCCGCTATGGGGTCGATGACCCAGACGCTCTGCTGCCCCTGGCGGAGGACTATCAGGCCCGCCGCCGTGCTGCCGACCAGGCAGCCGAACAGCTGAAGGCCGTCCGGGGAGCTCTGAATGACCGCCGGGCCCGGCGGGAGAACAGCCAGGCCGATCTGCTGCGCTTCGCCCGCTCCTTTGCCCCCCAGGTCAGCAGTCTGTTCGGGGTGTCCGCCGCCCTGTCCCGGGCGCTGGGGCTGGACCACGAAGCGGAGCTGACCCGTCAGCGGGTGGCCGAGCGCCGCCGCCGGCTGGACGACCTGCCCCAGCAGGCGGGGGGAGCCGCCGTGCAGGACGACCCCGCTTTGACCCGCACCGCCGCCCGGCTGGACCAGGCCCGTCAGGCGCTGGACCAGGCCCTGGGCCGTCAGGCCGCTTTGGGCGACCCAGCCGCCCTGTGCGCCCGCCGGGAGCAGCTTCAACAGCAGCTGGAGCAGCGGCGGCAGGAGCACCAGGCCCTCACCCTGGCCCTGTCCGCACTGGAGCAGGCCAACGCCCGGCTGCAGGAGCGGTTTTCCCCCGCCCTGAACCGGCTGGCCGGGGAGTATCTCTCCCGGCTCACCGGGCAGCGCTACCGCCGGGTGTCCTTCACTCGGGAGCTGGAGGGCTCTGCCGCCACGGCGGACGACCTGTCCCCCCGCAGTGCCCTGTCCCTGTCCCGGGGCACGGCGGACCAGCTGTACCTGTCCCTGCGCCTGGCGGTGTGCCGCCTGTGTCTTCCGGAAAAGCCCCCCATCGTGCTGGACGATGCCCTGGCCGCCTTTGACGACCAGCGCCTGGGGTATGCGCTGGACCTGCTCCAAGAACTCGCCCAGGACCAGCAGGTGCTCCTCTTCACCTGCCACCGCCGGGAGGGAGAACTGCTGACCGGAACTCCCGGCGTCACCAAACTGGCGCTGCCCTGAACCTTGCATAAAAACGTCGAAGCCGCCCGCGCATTGCTGCGCGGGCGGCTTCTGGCTTGTTGAAATCCGCTCCTTTGCTTCAAGAAGGAGGAACTCACATGATTTATACGGGGCCTAACAGCTCCAGTCGGGGGTCGGCCTTTACCACATCCAGCAGGTCCTCCGACACCTGGATCTCCTCCATGTGGAGGGTGTCCCGGATGCGGACGATCTTCAGTTTCTCCGGGTCGTTGTCCCGCAGGACCTTCACGGCCACCCGAATGGCCTCCTCCTCGTCGGCGGCCACCAGGGGGATCTTGCAGTCGTCCAGACAGCCCAGGGCGATGTCGTTGGCATACATGGCCTCCATGTTAAGCTGGTCGAACAGCTTGCGGGTGGTCACGTCGAAGATGCCGATGCCCACTGCGCTGCCGTGGGAGGCCGGGGAGACGTCCAGCACCACCATGCGGCCAATTTTGGGCACGGGGAGGACGAACTCCTTCAGCAGAAAGCTCTTGCCCAGAATATTGGGGTCATAGCCGTTGCCCGAGATGTCCTTGCCGATCTGCTCCACCACCAGCACGTCGATGTCCGGGATCATGAGGATGGGCATATTCTTTCGGGAGAGCATCACCAGCTCCGCCTCCCGCTCCAGCATCTGCCCGGCGGGGACGGCCTCCACCAGCAGGGTCTGGTCATAGGCGTTTTCCATAATGGCCACGCCAAAGCCCACCTTTGCCCGGGACAGGATCAGGCGGGTGGCCTCCCGCAGGGTGTCGCCGAAATAGCTGAAGTCCGCCTTGTGGATGGCGGTGCAGCCCTTGTGGTGGCCCAGGCCGATGACCAGCATCTTGCACATGCCGCTCTGGATGGTGTCCACAAAGTCGGTGTGCAGCTTCACCCGGTTGATGGGGATGACCAGGTCGGCCTGCTCCAGGCAGAGCTTGTCGAAATAGACCTGGATGCCCCGGCTGGTGCTGCCCAGCAGCTCCACGTCGTTGTTGGCGACCACCGGGATGCCCATGGCCTCCTGGGTAATACCATAGGTGTGCAATATCTCCAGCTGCCCCTCCAGGGTGCCGCCGCCGTGGCTGCCCATGGCGGCCACGATATATGGCTCGGCGCCCAAAGCCAGCAGCTGGTCCACCACGCACTTGACGATGCGGGACAGGTTGCGGATGCCCCGGCTGCCCACGGCCAGGGCCACCCGCATCCCGGGCTTTACCTGAGTGCGTATCTCCGCCTTGGCAAACTCCCGGGCCACGGTGCCCTCGATGTCCTCCAGATGTTCTTTGTTGAAGGACTGGCGCACCCGATACATCTTCGGCAGCGGACGCTTTAGATCCTCTTCCAGCAGCAGAGGCATTTCGCTCCCTCCTTATTACGCTTCTAAATTTACGCTTTTAATTTACTTGCCCATCAGGTGCAGCACGCCCATGGTCACCGGCTCCACAAAGGTGACCAGCATCAGCACCACCAACAGAGAGAGGATAAAGCGCAGGGTGGGCTTGATCATGCGGCTCATGGGTTCCTTGGAAATAGCCGAGGCCACGAACAGGTCGATGCCATAGGGCGGGGTGACAAAGCCGATGGCCAGGTTCATGGTCAGCATAATGCCGAACTGAATGGGGGTCATGCCCAGGTTGGTGACGATGGGCAGCAGAATGGGGGACAGAATGATGGTGGCGGGGATGTTGTCGATGAGACAGCCCACGCCCAGCAGCAGCAGGTTGATGAGCAGCAACAGTAAGATCCGGTTGTCCGTTACGCCCAAAATAATAGCGGCGATGCGGGCAGGGATTTTTTCCATGGTGAGGTAGGCGGCAAAGGCCATGGAGAAGCCCACCATAAAGGTGGTCATGCCGTTGACGTTGATGCTGTCGTACAGGGACTTGTACACATCCACCAGCCGGAATTCCTTATATACGAACACGCTGACGATCACGCAGTATACCACCGCGATCACCGCCGACTCCGTGGGGGTAAACTTGCCGGAATAGATGCCGCCCAGGATGATGACCGGGGTCATCAGGGCCCAGAAGGCCTCCTTAAAGGACTTCCACACGTCCCGCAGACTGGGGCACTTGCCCGTGGTCTGATAGCCCTCTTTTTTCGAGACGATCACGCACACCACGATCAGGGCCACGCCCATGAGCACGCCGGGCAGGATGCCCGCGATGAACAGGTCGCTCACCGACTGGTTGGTGACCACGGCATAGATGACGAAGGGGATGCTGGGAGGAATGATGACGCCGATGGTGCCGGCGGAGGCGGCCAGGGAGGCGCTGAAGGCCTTGTCATAGCCCCGCTTGGTCATCTCGGGGATCATAAAGCCGCCGATGGCGGAGGTGGTGGCCATGGCCGAGCCGGAGATGGCCGCAAAGATCATACAGGCCAGGGTGGTCACAATGGCCAGGCCGCCGGTGATCCAGCCCAAAAGCGTGTCGCAGAAGTCCACGATGCGCCGGGCCACGCCGCCGGTGCTCATCAGGTTCCCGGCCAGCATGAAGAAGGGGATGGCCATCAGGGGGAAGGAGTCCACGCCGGTGATGGCGTTCTGTGTGATGAGCGCCAGGGGCATGTTGGTAAAGCACACCAGGGTCACCAGGGTAGAGATGCCGATGGCATAGCCGATGGGGATGGTCAGAATGACCAGCAGAATAAAGGTGCCAAACAGAACCAGTATGTCCATTTACGCCTCAGCCTCCTTTATCTCGCTCTCGCCGGACCCGCCGCCCAGTTTCTTGACAGAGGTGACGATCTGGCCGATGATCCGCAGACCCACCACAAGCTGGCTGAAGGGCAGGGAGGCATAGACGATCCACATGGGGATCTTCAGGGCGGTGGAGCTGTTGCCCCGGGCCTTCATGGACATGACCAGGTCAAAGCCATACTTGACCAGGAACACGCAGAACAGCAGCAGGATCACGTTGGCCATGATGGCCAGCACCAGCTTTCCCCGGCCCTTCAGCTTGTTAGACAGCATATCCATGCGGATATGGTCGTTGCCCTTCATAGACACGCTGGTGCCCAGCCAGATCTGCCAGATGAACACATAGCGGGCCAGCTCCTCGCTCCAGGACAGGGAGTTGTTGAATACGTAACGCATTACCACCTGTACAAAGATCAGCAGGGTGGTAAAGGCAAGGCTTATCACCAAAAGGTGCGCTTCCAACGAGTTATAGAAGCCAATGACTTTTTTCATACGCTATCCACCTCAGTTTTTTAAAAGGGGCTGGGTGCGGGACCCGCACCCAGCTCCTGATGGAATCGAACGGTTCGCTTACTGTCCGCGATAGGGTGCCACGGCATCCATCACGTCCTGGCCGAACTGCTCGGCGGCGGCGTCATACATGGGGGCCACCTTCTCGGCGAACAGAGCCTTGTTCTCGGGAGTGACATAGGTGATCTCCATGCCGGCGTCGGCCAGCTTCTGGATATACTCGTCATTCTGGCTGACCTCCAGCTCCCGCTGATAGTCCACCAGATAGGTCTTCACGCCCTCGTCCACAATGGCCTTGGCCTGATCGTCCAGGCTGTTGTAGAAGTCGGTGTTGATGCAGATGGTGCAGAAGTCATAGATATGCTCGGTGGTGCTGAGATACTTCTGGACCTCCTGGAACTTGGACTCATAGATCAGGGAGGCGGGGTTCTCCTCGCCGTCCACGGTGCCCTGCTGCATGGCGGTGAACAGCTCAGACCAGGCCATGGGGGTGGCGTTGGCGCCCAGCAGCTTGAACATGGTCACGAACATCTCGTTGGACATGCAGCGCATCTTCAGACCCTTCAGGTCGTCGGGGGTCTCGATGGGCCGGACCTTGTTGGTCATGTTGCGGATGCCGTTGAAGTTATAGCCCAGGTTGGTCAGGCCCACATTGGCGTCGGCCAGCTTCTGATTCAGCAGCGTGCCCAGCTCACCGTCCACGGCGGCAAAGGCGTCATCGGTGTTGGTGAACAGATAGGGCATGGCCAGGATGCCGAAGGCATCCACATAGTTGTTCATCACGCTGGCGGAGGGAACCACCATGGTCAGGGTACCCAGGGCCACGGACTCCAGCATGGCCTCGTCGCCGCCCAGCACGCCGTTGGGGTGGACGTCCACGGTGATGGCCCCGCCGGACTGCTCCTCTACAAAGTCCTTGAACTTCAGGCTGGCCAGGTGCAGGGAGTGGTTTTCAGAGCAGATGTGCCCCAGGGAGATGCTGTAGCTGCCGCCGGTATAGCCGGAATCGCCGGAGCCGCCGGAGGGGGCGGAGGACCCGCCGCTGGAATTGGAGGGGGTGCTGTTGTTTCCGCAGGCCGCCAGAGAAATACACATGGCCGCCGCCAGCAAGGTACTCAGAAACTTTTTCATAAGACATGCTCCCTTCATTTCTATCCAATTTTTAATTTAAAGTAACGCGCTCCTTATCTTGGTCTCTCGGTTTTCGCTCGTTCCCGCGCTCACAGGATGGTGATGGTCCCCTGGTCCACGTCCAGGGCGATGTTCATGCCGCTTTTCACGTCGGCGAAGAATTCCGGGTCCACCCGGTGGACCATGGGCATCTCCATGGCCGCCGCCGCCGCCACCAGAACGGTGTCCGCCTCCTGGACCACAATGGCCGCCGGGCCGTTGTTCCGCATCATCAGCTTATAAAGGCCGTCCAGCTGGACCACAGAGCTGCCCTTGCCCGAGGGCATGATGAGCACCTTGCCCACCACCGACTTGCCAAAGGCGTCGTGGTTGCGCTCCTTCACCACGCCGGTCTCCGGCTCCACCAGATAGAAGCAGATGGCGTCTTTAGACACCAGGGCCGGGGCGCTGTCCACCTTGCCCTTGGTGATCTGACTGCAATGATAGGTCTTGCTCATCTCAGCACCTCCCCGTCGATGGCCGCCTGGACCGATTCTTCAATGGGACGAATGATAAACTCGATGTCCCGGATCTCGTTGTAATAGGCGCACTTGGGCGAATCGGTCACGCCCACGCCGTGGTAATAGGGCTGCCAGCAGGGGGGCACGTCGATGCAGGTGTCCGACACGATGTGGCCGCCGGCGCGCTGGATGATGGCGTTATAGCCCATGCGCTCGGCCAGCTCCTTGGTCAGGGAGCTCACCAGCAGCCACACCGGCACCTTGAACTTCTTCCCCTCGCACACTCGGGCGATGGTGGCCACCTGGTTGATGGTGATGTGGGGGCAGCCGAACATGGCAAAGTCGATCTTCTTGGGCTCCCGGCACAGACGGGCACGGGTCTCGGCCAGGTCCTTGTCGGTGATGACGATGGTCTCCTTGATCTTCTTGCCGCCGATGGCCGCCTCCAGGGTGGGGGCCTCGGGGGTGATGCCCTCGATGTGATACATGGACACACAGCCCGAGGTGTTCAGCTGGGCACCGAAGTTCATAAAGCCCTCGGGGGTGGGCCGCTTTTTGATGCCCCGGAACACGGGGACCTCCAGGCCCTTATATTTCTCCGGGTAGCACCAGCCCAGGATCTGATAGTCAAAGTCGGTCTCCACCTTGGCCTGCACGTCCACCACGATCTCCGCCTTGCGGTTCTCGTCCAGCAGCAGTCCATAGCGGGGGACCACGCCGGTGATGGCGGCGCACAGCGCGCTGTTAGAGCCCTCCCGGTTGGTCCGGGCCCCGATGACCGAGTTCACGTAGGGCGTCGCGCTGGACTCGGAAAAGGCGATCACCTCGCCAAAGGCGGGCACGTTCTGCTGCAAGTAGGGGGTGCAGTCAAAGGTCAGTTGCGCACCCAGCTTGCGATAGGCCTCGTTGGTGGCGCTGACGATCTCCTTGCCCGCCTTGGGGATCTCGAAGAGATGGTCGTTGAGATATTTCAGGTTGATGCTGGGGTTCACCGTGGGGGGGATGATGCACTTGGCTCCCTTGGAGAGCATCTTCTCCGCAAACCACAGGTCCGCGTCCTGGGCGCTCAGGGCCACGTGGGTCCTGGTGATGGGAACGAACCGGTCCGCGTCAAAGGCGTTGCCGATTGCCAACTGGATCTCCAGGGCATAGGCCATGCCCTCGCCATATTTCCCCGCCAGAATGTCTTTCTCATAACTCGTTAATTCCATCCGCCACACCTCTCATGTCTGAAATAATTTGTCAGCAGTATTCAATGTTCAGTTCGTTTCACTTGTATACTACCTATGGCCAAGATTATATACGTAAGGTTTGAAATATGTCAATTCTATTTTGAAACCCCTGTATTATCCCCACTTTATTTTGCACAAATATTTCATTTTGTGAAAATCGAAGCATACAAGTTATTTCTTTTTCGGGAAATTATCGTTTTTCAAAACCTTTTTTCCCCCTCCTTTCACCACATGTATCGCAGTTGTATACGATTTACCAGTTCGTGGCCCCTCTCAGGCTTTTACCCGCTATAATTTTAGTGAATTTCACAATTTCTTAATATTTTAAAGTTCCAGCCTGTTTCCGTCTCTATGCGGCCCATCCCGGCCGGGAAATTCTACGCCTGTTTTTCTGAATAGCGGTTGACTTTTCCTATTTTCTCTTCATAATGGAGGGTGAAGAGGAGCGATCCCCACCCCGCTGCATTCTGCCATTCCGTTGTGGTTGTATGCAACCTGTTTGTTGTTATGAAGGAGAAACGACCATGATCCAAAAAGAACGAAACCGCGCCGGACGCTCCGGCACGCTGATGAAATCCGTCTACCACTCTTTAAAAGAGGATATCTGCAACGGCGTCATCAAAACCGGCGAGCTGCTCAGCGAGGCCCAGCTGGCCGAGCGGCTCAGCGTCAGCCGCACCCCCGTGCGGGAGGCCCTGGCCGCCCTGGAGAACGAGGGCCTGGTGGACATCCGCCGGGGCATCGGGGCCAGCGTCAAGCCCATCACCGCCGGTGACCTGCTTCATATTTACGAGCTGCGGAAGGTATTAGAACCCATGGCCGCCAAAACCGCCGTATACCACTTAACAAATGCCGAGCTGGAGCACAGCCGCAAGCAGTTCCTCTCCTTATTAAAGCTGCGGGAGTCCCCCCAGGTCCAGGTGGCCCGCTATGCCGACGTGGACTGGCGCTTCCACATGCTCATCGTCCACCGCAGCGAAAACGACTATATCGAGCGGATGATGAATCTCATCATCCCCAACGTCCGCCGCATCCAGGCCATGTCCTATCGCCCGGAGGAGCCCGCCGAGAGCCAGAGCCTGGTCCTGGAGGACAGCGTCCAGCGGCACATCCAGCTTATCAATATATTAAAAGAGAAGGACGTGCCCAAGATCCAAAAGGAGCTGATCTCCCACCTGGACTGGTCCCTGGCCCACTTTCTCGCCTCCTCCCCCCTGCTGTAACGGGCCGCCCCCGGTCTTCTCCGGCAAAAAACGGAATATTCTGTCACGTTCTTCCTGTTTTGTCTCTCCCCACAAAAGATTTTCTGAAAATCGACGATAAAAAGTGGATTATCGACGAAAAAAGCTGTAAGAAAAAATGGAGATGGCAAATTTATCGATGGTCTATCGACAGTTGGCTGGTATGATAAACGCGTACTTGAAAGCTACGAACCCCCGACAGTCAATAAACCCTGACAAACAAAAACGCTATTAAAATTTTTGCTTGAATGGAGGAAAATAGTTATGTCTCAGAATGGTGGTAACATGTTCCCCGCCAAGGCGGAGAAGCCCGAGGTCCTGTATGAAGTAAAGGCCCAGCGCGGTGGCTTTGACAAGCCCGACACCCTTCGCTGTAAGGGTTGGAAGCAGGAGACCATCCTGCGGATGCTGGAGAACAACATGGAGAACGCCGAGATCCCCGAGATGCTGGTCATCTACGGCGGCAACGGCAAGTGCGCCCGTAACTGGGAGTCTTACTACGCCATCATCGAGTCTCTGAAGAACCTGGAGAACGACGAGACTCTGGTCATCCAGTCCGGTATGCCCGTGGCCGTGTTCAAGACCCACAACCTGGCCCCCCGCGTTGTGATGGCCACCACCAACATCATGAAGGCCACCTGGGAGCGGTTCTATGACCTGCAGGACAAGAACCTGACCATCTTTGCCCAGTACACCGCCGCTCCTTGGGAGTACATCGGCACCCAGGGCGTTATCGAGGGTACCTTCGAGACTCTGTCCGCCATCGTCCTGAAGAAGGGCTGGGACAACGATATGCACGGCAAGATCTTCCTGACCGCTGGCGCCGGCGGCATGGGCGGCAACCAGACCTGGGCCGGCAAGATGCACGGCGCCGTGGTCATCCTGGCCGACGCTGACGAGCGCGTCATCGACCGCCGTATCTCCAAGGACTACATGGACATGAAGGTCCACTCCCTGGACGAGGCCTGGAAGATCGCTCAGGAGCACGTGGCCAAGGACGAGCCCATCTCCATCGGCGTGGTCGGCAACGCCGCCGACATCTACGAGGAGGCCCTGTCCAAGAACTATCTGCCCGCCGTGGTCACCGAGATGTGCCCCTGCCACGACCCCATCTCCTACATCCCCTCCGGCTACACCGGCGAGCAGGCTGATATCTACCGCGGCGAGCACCGCGAGCAGTATCTGCACGACGCCCGTGAGACCATGAAGCGCCAGCTGCGCGCCATGATCGAGTTCAAGAAGCGCGGCGTCGAGGCCTTTGAGTATGGCACCAGCATCCGCAAGGAGTGCATGGACGCCGGTATGCCCGAGGCCGAGGCCAAGCAGATCGAGGGCTTTGTGGCCGGTTACATCCGTCCCCTGTTCTGCGAGGGCCGTGGTCCCTTCCGCTGGACCTGCATCTCCGGCGATCCCGCCGACCTGGCTCGTCTGGACGACCTGGCTCTGGAGATCTGCAAGGGCGATCACCTGGTGGAGCGGTGGATCGGTCTGGCCCGCAAGTGCCTGCCCATCGAGGCTCTGCCCGCCCGTATCTGCTACATGGGCTTTGGCGAGCGCAAGCGCTTCGGTCTGGCCGTGAACGACCTGATCAAGAAGGGCGAGATCAAGGGCCCCGTGGCCTTCTCCCGCGACAACCTGGACTCCGGCTCCATCGTGAACCCCACCTTCGAGTCTGAGAACATGCCCGACGGCGGCGACTACATCTCCGATTGGCCCATGCTGAACGGTCTGCTGGACTGCGCTGCCATGTGCGACCTGATCGCCATCCAGGCCAACTACTCCATGGGCGAGGCCGTGCACACCGGCGTTACCATGATCGCCGACGGCACTGAGGAGGCCGACTTCCGTCTGGCCGCCTGCATGACCACCGACTCCGGCATCGGCGTGGTGCGTCACGCTCAGGCTGGTTACCAGATCGCCAAGGACGTCTGCAACGGCAAGGGCAAGATCGCCGGCGGCGAGAGCATCAAGATCCCCCTGTGGTGGGAGCCCGCCGACAAGGTCACCTTCGGTCCCGAGGGCCGCTTCGTCCGGTAATTCAGTCAGTCTTATTCATAAGTTCCTTCATAATAACAGCGGAAAGGGCGGGCGTATTTCACGCCCCGCCCTTTTCGCCCTACCTGAACCATCACGGAGGGAAAGCCATATGATCAAAGAAGAAAAGCCCGTCACCAAGCTGCTCATTGAAAACGCCAAGCAGATCCTGACCATGCAGGGGGAGAGCAACCACGACGTGGGGATGCTGGAGGGCGGCTCCATCTATATCGAGGGCAACCTCATCAAGGCCATCGGCCCCAAGGCCGACGTGGACAAGTATGTGGAGGGCATCGAGGACGTCCAGCACATCAACGCCCAGGGCAAGGTCATCTGCCCGGGCTTTATCGACTGCCACACCCACGTGGTGTTCGGCGGCTCCCGGGTGGCGGAATATGCCATCAAGCTCACCGACCCCCGGCCCGAGACCCTGGCCAAGTTCGGCATCCCCACCGGCATCTATGCCTCCGTCAACATGACCCGAGACGTGCCCGTGGAGGAGCTGGCCGCCCGCACCGAGCGCCGGATGCGGAACATGGTGGTCACCGGCACCACCACCATCGAGAGCAAGAGCGGCTATGGCTTCACCCTGCCCTCTGAGATGAAGATGCTGGAGGTCAACCGTCTGCTCAGCGCCACCCTGCCCCTGGACATCGTGCCCACCTTCTTGGGCGCCCACGGCTGGGAGGAGGGCAAGTCCAAGGAGTGGTACATCGATCACCTGTGCCAGGACATGATCCCCCAGGTGGCGGCCTTCCACATGGCCTCCTTCAACGACGTGTGGGTGGACGAGGGCCACTTCACCGCCGCCGACGCGGAGAAGATCCTCTCCTGTGGCCGGGACCACGGCCTGATCCCCTCCATCCACACCGACGCCTATTCCGACATCGGCGGCTCCACCCTGGCTGCCGAGATGAAGATGGCCAACGCCGGTCACCTGAACTACACCCCCCTGGAGGTGCTGCCCAAGCTGCGGGACGCCGGTGTGGTGGGCGTCATCCTGCCCGGCACCGACTTTGCCGTGCAGCACCCCCGCCCCGTCCGCGCCCGGCCCATGCTGGACTGCGGCATGACCCTGGCCCTGGCCACCAACTGTAACCCCGGCTGCTGGATGGAGTCCATGCAGATGGTGCTGGTGCTGGCCTGCCGTCTCCACGGCTTCTCCCCCGCCGAGGCCTTCCGGGCAGCGACTTACGGCTCCGCCAAAGCGCTGACCCTTACGGATCGCGGCGTGCTGGACGTGGACAAGGTGGCCGACCTGCTGATCCTGGACGTGGACACCTTCGAGGACGTGGTCTATAAGTTTGGCCGCAACCATGTTGAAACCGTCATCAAGGGCGGCAAGGTCGTTGCCCGGGACGGGCGCATCCTCCAGCAGGAGCAGGAGTAAGTCCCCGTTTTCCCATTTCATCTTTCGCACCGTGGATGGCTCTGCCGTCCACGGTGTTTTTTTGCCCGGGAAAAAGCCGCCGCCATTGCTTTTTCTCCCGGGAGCGGCTATAATAAATCGTAATTTCTAAAAACACGCCGGGCGCGCCCGGCTTTCGGCAAGGAGGTCCTTTTTTTGGCGGAAGAGATCCATGCCAGCGCCCAGGACAAACCGGAGGAGGTCAAGCTCCCCGGGGCCGACCTGTTCGACTGGCTCCAGATGGTCATGGGCTGCATCCTGGCGGCGGTGCTGCTGTTCAACTGCTTCGCCCGGCTGACCCAGGTGGACGGCGAGTCCATGACCAACACCCTTCAGGACGGGGAGATGATGCTGGTCTGGTCCCTGGGCTATCACCCCAAAGCGGGGGATATCGTCGTCGTGAACAAAAAGACGGCCACGTTTCTGGATGACCGGGCCATCGTCAAGCGGGTCATCGCCGTGGGCGGCCAGTCTGTGGACATCGACTACGCCAGCGGCACGGTGTACGTGGACGGCTCCCCCCTGGACGAGCCCTATATCAAAGAGACCATGTACTTCCCCGCCAGCTATACCATGAGCCAGACCCACTGGGACGTGCCCCAGGGCCAGCTGTTCCTCATGGGCGACAACCGCAACGGCTCCACCGACAGCCGGGACGAGCGCTTAGGGCCGGTTGACGAGGGCTATGTCCTTGGCCGCGCCGTCCTGGCCCTGTGGCCCCTGAGCAAGGCGGGGGTGCTGTAACGGCGAGGGTGCGGGCGGACACAGAGGTCCGCCCGCGATGACCACCGTACCCACGATACTCACACCAGTCAGCCCCTCCCGGGCTGACTTTTTATTTTCCTCTTGACAGCCACGGGGCGGATGTGGTATCCTCATGCAGTAGTTAGCGTTAGCTAACTTTCTGGGACGACGCATCGGTCGTCTGTTTTTTGGCATACTAGTTAGCATATGCTAATCGCAAAGGAGGCCCTGCCATGTCCCCGCTCCACTATCGGTTTGAACAGACCCTGGCCTGGCACTGCGCCCCCTCTCTGGCGGGCATCAAGGCCGCCGACCTGCTCACCTGGACGGTGGAGGGCCGGGAGGGAGCCGACCTGCTCTCTCACTACGCCGGGATGCTGTCCAGCCGGGGCGTTCGTCTCTATGTGCTGGGCTCCCGCCGGGGGCGGACCCTGCTGCTGATCTTCCGGCCCCGCCAATTAGACCGCTGGCTGGCCCAGCCCCGGGTGCAGGAGATGCTGGACAGGGCGGGCTATCCGGTGAGCCAGGGGACCGAGGCCATGCTGGCCCACCTCCGCCGACGCTTACAGGGCGGGGAGTTCCCCCACGAGATCGGTCTGTTCCTGGGCTATCCCCCGGGAGATGTGGAGGGCTTTCTCCGGGACGGTGGCCGCCACTGCAAGCTGTGCGGCCCCTGGAAGGTATATGACAACGTGGAGGAGACCGCCCGGCGCTTTGCCGCCTTCCACCGCTGCCGGGACGCGCTGACAGAGCGGGTGGACCGGGGCATCCCCCTTGCCAGCGTATTCCCCGCCGTGTCCTGAGTTTTTTGATTTTCTAATTTCGCTGTGACCGCCCAATGGGCGCTTACAAATACGATGTAAATTTTTATCGCAGGAGGTTTTTCTTATGAGCAAGATCGCCGTGATCTATTGGTCCATGTCCGGCAACACCGAGGCCATGGCCAATGCCATCGCCGAGGGCGCCCAGGGTGCCGGCGCCGAGGTGGACGTGAAGCAGGTGAGCGACATCACCGTGGACCAGGCCCTGGAGTATGACAAGCTGGCCCTGGGCTGCCCCGCTATGGGCGCCGAGGTGCTGGAGGAGAGCGAGTTCGAGCCCTTCTTCACCGAGCTGGAGAGCCGCCTGGGCGGCAAGAAGGTGGCCCTGTTCGGCTCCTATGGCTGGGGCGACGGCCAGTGGATGCGGGATTGGCAGCAGCGCGTGGATGACGCCAACGCCAGCCTGTATAACGGCGAGGGCCTGATCATCAACGAGACCCCCGACGACGACGGCCTGGAGCAGTGCCGCCAGTTCGGCGCCGGTTTCGCCGGTTTCTAAGCCGCTCCCCTCTCCTTTTACAACTTTTCTTACAACTTTCGCGACCAAGCAGACCATCCTCTGCTCATTCTATTTGGTATCATCGCTCCATACGAAGCCGCCGCCCGGGCATTATGTCCGGGCGGCGGTTTTGCGTTTATTTCGGTTTACTGCTTGGCCTTCAGGCTCTCCTCAAAGGAGGCGCGGACCCGGCGGCGGAAGTCCTCGTCGTTGAACACCCGCAGGGCCATGGCGGACAGGAACTCCGCCCCGTCGGCGATGGTCTGGTGGGCTCTGTCGGTGATGGTGGCGGCGCAGAACTCGTGGGTGTGGGGGGCGAAGGGCTCCGGGCAGATGTCCAGCAGGGGCTGGATGGTGGGGCAGTGATAGCTCACGTTGCCCACGTCGGAGGAGCCCATGGGCGGCGTGACCGGGGCGATGGTCCGGCCCAGCTCGCCGATCAATTGGGCGGAATACTCCTCCAGGGCGGGCACCCGGACCATGTCCATAAAGCTGTCGAAGGTGGGTTGGAACTCCACCTGGCACTTCAGGGCCATGGCCGCCCCCTGGGCACAGGCGTGGACGGTCTCGTCCAGCTCCTTCAGCTTCCGCTGGGAGTCGGTGCGATACTCCATGCGCACGTCCGCCTGGTCGGGGATGACGTTGGTGGCTCTGCCGCCGCTGGTGATAATGCTGCTCACCCGGATGTCCGAGGTGAAAGACTCCCGGCAGGCGTCCAGCAGATCCAGGAACTTTCGGGCGGCGGTAAGGGCGTTGTGCCCCGCCCAGGGGGCCCCTGCCGCGTGGGCGGACCGGCCCAAAAAGCGGATGTCATAGGAGCCCAGGCTGAGCACGTCCTGGTCGGGGATGCTGCTTCCCCCGCTCCAGCTGTGGATCATAATGGCCAGGTCCATGCCGTCAAAGGCCCCCTGGGCCGCCATGCCCACCTTGGCCCCCGCAGTCTCCTCCGCCGGGGTGCCCACAACATACAGGGTCCCCTGGAACAGCTCCTTGTGCTGGGCCAGGGCCATGGCCGCCAGGATGGACATGGAGCCGTGGACGTTGTGGCCGCAGGCGTGGCCCACCACCGGCAGGGCGTCATACTCCACCAGCAGGGCCACCGAGGGTCCCTCCCCGGTCTTCAGCACCCCGCGAAAGCCGGTGGGGTAGTCCAGATAGGGATATTCCACCTGATAGCCCGCCTTGCGCAGCAGGTCCACCATGGTCTGGCTGGCGTGAAATTCCTCGTGTCCCAGCTCCGGGTGGGCGTGGAGGTCGTCGCTGAGGGCCACGGCCTGGGGCCAGAGCTGACGAATGGTTTCTTTCAGTGCGTCTGGAAGCATAGAGATCCACCTTTCTGTTTTATATTCTGTCCCTATTATAGCACGTGGGGCGGGCGTTTGAAATACCCTCAGTCCTGCAAAATGGCCCCCCGGTCCGCCGAGGTGGCCTCCTTGGCATAGCGGCGGAGATAGCCCCGGGGGACGGGGGGCATCTGGGGCGGGGTCCATTTGGCCCGGCGAATGTCCAGCTCCTCCTGGGTCAGGTCCACGTCGATGCGGCCATGGGGCACGTCGATGACGATCCGGTCCCCGTCCTCCACCAGGGCGATGGGTCCGCCCTCGGCGGCCTCCGGGGAGATGTGGCCCACAAAGCAGCCGTTGTTGGTGCCGGAGAACCGCCCGTCGGTGATGACGGCGGTACAGCCGCCCAGGCCCATGCCGTACAGCAGCTTCATGGCCTTATACATCTCCCGCATCCCCGGGCCGCCCCGGGGACCCTCATACCGCACCACCAGCACGTCCCCCGGCTGGATCTCTCCCGCCAGAATGGCCCGGTCTGCGGCCTCCTCCCCGTCGAAGACTTTGGCCCGGCCCTCAAAGTGGTGCAGCGTCTCGGGATAGGCCCCGGGCTTGGTCACGCCGGTGCGGGGGGCCAGATTGCCCCGGAGCACCGCGATGCCCCCCACCGGGGCGAAGGGGTCCTGCCGGGTGCGAATAATTTCATGGTTTTCGGGGTAGAGATAGGCGTACTCCGCCAGGTTCTCCCCCACCGTCTTCCCCGTGCAGGTGAGGGCGGAGCGGTCAATGAGATCGCCCAGGCGGTCCATCACCCGGGGAATGCCCCCAGCCTGGAAAAAGTCCTCCATGTCCCACTTGGCCGCCGGGTTCACCCGGGCCAGCTGGGGGGTGGTGAAGTACATGGACCGGAAGCACTCCATCACGTCCAGGTCCAGCTCCGCCTCGTGGGCCAGGGCGCACAGGTGGAGCACCGCGTTGGTGGAGCCGCTGATGCTGCTGACCACCCGCACGGCGTTCTGGATAGACGCCGGGGTGAGGATGTCCCGGGCACAAATCCCCCGGCGGGCCAGATCGCACACCGCCCGGCCCGACTCAAAGGCCAGCTGCCGCCGCTGGGCATAGGTGGCGGGGGCCAGGCCGCTGCCGGGCAGTCCCAATCCCAACGCCTCGGCCACGCAGCCCATGGTGTTGGCCGTGCCTAAAAAGGCGCAGGAGCCGCAGGCGGGGCAGGCGGTGTTCTCCAGATTCAGCACGTCCTCCGTCCCGATCTTGCCCACTTGCAGCATCCCCAGGGCCTCGTCGATGGAGGTCTGGTCCGACTTGCGCCCGTCGAACACCGCGCCCCCGGGCATGGGGCCGCCCACCACCATCACGGCGGGCAGGTTCAGCCGGGCGGCGGCCATGAGCATCCCGGGCACGATCTTGTCGCAGGAGCCCAGCAATACTAACCCGTCCAGCATGGAGGTCCGGGTCTGAAGCTCGATGGCGTCGCAGATGACCTCTCGGCTGGGCAGGATGTATTTCATCCCCTCGGTGGCGTCGGGGATGCCGTCGCAGGGGGCGATGACCCCAAAGTCCACCGCCGTGCCCCCGGCGGCATAGATGCCCTTGCGCACAAAGTCGGCCAGCTCGTTTAAATTATAGTGCCCCGGGGAGATGGTGTTCCAGGAGCTGGCGATGCCGATGAGCGGCCTGTCCTTCAACTCAAAATCCGTATAGCCCATGGCCTTCAGCAGACTGCGCTGGGGCGCGCAGCGCACCTGTGGGCCAAAGGTCTGTTCGCTGGGATATGCCATGTGGTCCCCCTCCTGTTCGGTTATGGACATTCGTCCTGTATACAGTCAGAATACCGCATAGGGCAGCAGATGTCAACGCTCTGACGCGATAACGGAGTGAAAAACTGATTCAGGGGATAAAACGAATGTTTCACCACTTTCCACACAGTTTTCCACAGGGGGGGTGTTAAGCCTTCCCCTGGGGCGAAGGCTTAAACTCATCACTCCTATCTCCTAACTCCTAACTCTCCCGCAATCTAAAGGAAATCTTAAACCTTTCTTAATTGTATTTCCCGCTTCCCCCGTCTATACTGGATTGTACTAGCAAGACTCATACAGTTCCGGCGGCAGCGCCGGGAAAGGAGGCAGCTTATGCTGAATCTGGACTATCGGGACGCCCGGCCCATTTACGAGCAGGTGCGGGACGGCCTGCGCCGGCTGATGGTGTCCGGCGTCATTCAGGAGGGGGAACAGCTCCCCTCTGTGCGGGCGATGGCCACCAGTCTGGCCATCAATCCAAACACCATCCAGCGGGCCTATGAGCTGCTGGAGGCGGAGGGCTATGTCAGCTCCGTCCCCGGCAAGGGCTCCTTCGCTGCGCCCCACCACCAGGTGGACAGCGCCCGGCGGGACGGCCTGCTGCGGACCTTTGACGAGACAGCCACCGAGCTTTTCTTCCTGGGCCTGTCCGCCGACGCCCTGTCCCAGCACCTTAGTAAGTTAGATGGAGGTGTTCGCCAGTGATAAAAGTGAACAACGTGACCAAGACCTTCGACGGCTTTCGCGCCCTGGACGGCCTGACCATGACGGTGGAGCAGGGCTCGATCTACGGCCTGGTGGGCCCCAACGGTGCGGGCAAGTCCACCATCCTGCGCCACATCATGGGGGTCTATCGCCCCGACTCCGGCTCCATTTTGGTGGACGGCCAGCCGGTGTTTGAAAATCCGGCGGTGAAGGCCAAGATCGCCGTCATCCCCGACGACCTGTACTACTTCCCCTCCGCCTCCACCCGGGACATGGCCCGCTTTTACCGGGGGATGTACCCCGCCTTCGACGGCAAGCGGTACGAGGCCCTGCGGGAGGCCTTTCCCGACGTGGACGACAAGCAGCCCATCCGCCGCCTGTCCAAGGGCATGCAGAAGCAGTCCGCCTTCTGGCTGGCCCTGTGCTGCCAGCCCCAGGTGCTGGTGCTGGACGAGCCGGTGGACGGCCTGGACCCGGTGATGCGCCGCCAGGTGTGGTCTTTGCTCATGGGCGACGTGGCCCAGCGGGGCACCACCGTGCTGGTCAGCTCCCACAACCTGCGGGAACTGGAGGACGTGTGCGACCATGTGGGCATCCTGTCCCACGGCAAGGTGCTGCTGGAGCGCTCCCTCACCGACCTGCAGGACAACGTGGTCAAGCTGCAGGTGGCCTTCCCCCAGCCGGAGCCCCCCCAGCTGCCCGGCGACCTGAACATCCTCCACACCAGCCAGATCGGCCGGGTGTTCACCTACATCGTCCGGGGCAACCCCGCAGATATCAAGGCCCGCATGGCCGCCTATCAGCCCCTGCTGCTGGAGGCCCTGCCCCTGTCTCTGGAGGAGATCTTTATCTATGAATTGGGAGGTGAGGACTATGCGGTCCGGGACATCGTGCTTTAACGGGACCCTCTATCGCAAGACCATGGCCCGCTTCTGGCCCCTCTGGGCCCTGTACGGCCTGTTTTGGATGTTTGCCATTCCTCTGAATCTGATGAACCGCTATTTCAACTATCTCCGCTGGACCGGCGGGACGGGCACACCCCAGGACCTGCTGCTGGACCTGGCCCAGTCCATCCCCGAGTATCTGGCCCCCGGCGTCTGGCTGGCCGCCCTGATGGGGCTGCTGTGCGCCATGGCCTGCTTCGGCTACCTTTATAATAACCGCTCCGCCTGCATGATGCACGCCCTGCCCATGCGCCGGGAGACCCTGTTCGTCACCCAGTATCTGGCCGGGCTGTCCTTCCTGCTGCTGCCCGTGGCGGCGGTGGCCCTGTGCGGGGTGCTGGTGGAGCTGGCCCTGCTGCCCCCCAGCATGTGGGCCGACGCCCTGCCCTGTCTGGCCGTGTGGTTTTTGGCCCACAGCGGCGCCTGTCTGTTCTTCTTCTCCTTCGCCGCCTTCTGCGCCATGTTCACCGGGCACATTCTGGCCCTGCCCGTCTTTTATGGGGTGCTCAACGGCCTGGCCATGGGCGTCTACGCCCTGATCCAAAGTCTGCTGGACCAGTTCTACTACGGCTTCTTCTTCCAGGACCCCTCCGGCGGCCCCGTCTATTACCTCACCCCCCTGTACGCCCTTATCGACGCCAACGGCCACATCTATAACCCCCACAGCTGGTCCATCGACGACCCCCTGCTGGTGGCCATCTATGCCGGGGCGGGGGTGGTGCTGGCGGTGCTGGCCCTGCTGATCTACCGGGTCCGCCAGGTGGAGTCCGCCGGAGACGTGGTGTCCATCCCCCTGGTCCGCCCCCTGTTCCAGATCGGCGTGGCCTTCTGCGCCGGGCTGTCCCTGGGCCTGTTCACCGCCCTGTTCTTCGGCTGCTATGAGGACCCCCTGGCCCTGACCCTGTGCGCCCTGATCTGGACGGCGGTTGGCTTCTTCGTGGCGGAGATGCTGCTGAAAAAATCCTTCCGGGTGCTGGGGGCCTGGAAGCGCTGCCTGGCCATGACGGCGGCCATGGCCGCCCTGTGCCTGGTGTGCTTCCTGGACCCCTTCGGCATCGAGGCCCGCACCCCCCAGGCCGGAGAGGTGGCCTCCGTCCGCCTGTCCCTGGAGTCCGGCTATCCCTATGACAGCGGCCGGCTCTCGGGGCTGGAGCTCACCGACCCCCAGCACGTCCAGCAGGTCATCGACCTGCACAAGGCCATCATCCGGGACAAGGACCGGCTGGAGGACAACATCGACAACTCCGTCTATGTCAGCCTGGACTACACCCTGACCGACGGCACCCGCTTGACCCGGCGGTACAGCCAGGTGTTCCTGTACAAGGCCGAGGAGCACGCCGAGGGCACCCTCACCTGGCAGGTGGGCCAGCTGATCTCTGACCGCGGCCTCGTCGCCCAGGCCTATGGCTTTGACCAGGCGGAGCAGGGCACGCTGATGGACACCTATCTGAGCAGCGTGTACAACACCCGGGAGCAGTCCTATACCGACCTGTCCCTGGACGACTATGGCCAGCAGCTTTGGCAGGCCGTGAAGGCGGACTTCGATGCCGGGAACATCGGCAAGCGCTATCTCTTCGACGACGAGGAGCGCAGCGAGAACACCTATGTCACCGACCTGGACTTCACCTGGGGCCGCCTGAATAAAGACGGCGAACAGGAGGACTTCTACCGCAGCGTCACCGTCACCCTCACCCCCCAGGCCGCCAATACTTTGGCCGTGCTGGAGTCCACCGGCCTGCTGGGCGATGACTATCAGCTCCAGCCCCACAGCTGGGACAGCGGCGACGATGACTATGCGGACGGCGGCTGGGACAGCTCCGGTTCGGAGACTGTCTCCATTGAACCGGACGAGCCCGCCCTGGATGACCTTGACCCCAGCTACGGCGTCATCGGCGGCGCGGATGGCCCCACGGTGATCGTGTCGGGTACGGCCATTACGGGCTGAATATTTGTCTCATGCCTTCCCCCTTCCAGGGGGAAGGCTGACCTCTATTCCCTCCCCTCCAACTCTTCCGTCAACCTGAGACATAAATTCCCGGGGAAACACCCATTTCCCGCATTGCTTTTTTCCAGTCGTTCCGATATAATAATGTTGAATGTAGACTTGAAACATGCGTCTTTGGAATAGACGCCAAATTTATGTTGGAGGTTTTACATGATGAAGGAAGTTTATGTTGTTAACTGCTGCCGCACTGCCATCGGCTCCTATGGCGGCTCTCTGAAGGATACTCCCGCCGTAGAGCTGGGCGCTCTGGTCATCAAGGAGGCCCTGAAGCGGGCCAACGTGGCCCCCGAGCACGTGGACGAGGTCATGTTCGGCTGCATCCTCACCTCCGCCCTGGGTCAGAACCCCGCCCGTCAGGCCGCTGTGAAGGCCGGCGTGCCCCTGTCCGCCCCCGCCTACACCGTGGGCATGGTGTGCGGCTCCGGCATGAAGTCCGTCATCGAGGGCGGCCGCGCCATCCTCTCCGGCGATGCCGACATCGTGGTGGCCGGCGGCATGGAGAACATGTCCGCCGCTCCCTATGCCCTGCCCGAGGAGCGCTGGGGCGCCCGCATGGGTGACAAGAAGGTCATCGACACCATGATCCGCGACGGTCTGTGGGATGCGTTCAACAACTATCACATGGGCACCACCGCCGAGAACATCTGCGACGTGTGGGGCATCACCCGTGAGGAGCTGGACGCCTTCGGCGCCGCCTCCCAGCAGAAGGCCGAGGCCGCCATCAAGGCCGGCCGCTTCGAGGACGAGATCGTCCCCGTCATGGTCAAGAAGAAGAAGGAGACCGTGGAGTTCAAGGTGGACGAGTTCCCCCGCTTCGGCACCACCGCCGAGAGCGTGGCCAAGCTGCGCGGCGCTTTCCCCGTGGGTCCCGAGGGCGTTGAGGACACCATCGAGCACACCTTCCAGCCCACCGAGGTCCACGAGGCCGACGCTCACAAGCACGTCCAGCGCGTCACCGCCGCCAACGCCTCCGGCATCAACGACGGCGCTGCCGCCATC